>CAIWHF010000001.1 GCA_903912405.1 uncultured Bacteroidota bacterium
ATAGAAACAATATCTTTAACGTAAATAAAGTCTCTTATTTGTTCACCGTCTTTGAAATCTTGGTGATGCGACTTGAATAGGGTCATGCTACCTTTCGACTGTATTTGGTTGAAGGCATGCATAATTACAGAGGCCATTCTTCCTTTATGATATTCATTGGGGCCATAAACATTAAAAAACTTAACACCTGCAAAAAATGGAGGTGTAGATGCTTGTTGTAATGCCCATGCGTCGAAATTATTTTTTGATATACCGTATGGATTCAATGGTTGTAATTGATCGACGATTTTATGATCATCGATATAGCCCAATTCCCCATTACCATAAGTAGCCGCTGATGATGCATAAACTAATGGAATATTCTTTTCTGCGCACCAATTCCATATTTGTTGAGAATACACAACATTTAAAGCTTCATGAATTGCATAGTTCATCTCCGTGGTATCTGTTCTAGCACCCAAGTGAAATATACCATCAATAGCAATAGTATTGGTTTTTAACCAATCAAAAAAAGTAGTACGTTCTACTTTTTGAAGGTATTTTTTATCTGCTAAGTTAGCTGCTTTGTCGGGACGAGTAAAATCATCCACTAAAATCAATTGATCCATTCCTTGTCGGTTTAAAAAACCAACAAGATAACTAGCAATAAATCCAGCTGCGCCAGTTATTACATAGGTTTTTTGAGATTGCATTAGCAGCAGATATATTAATGATGAGTAGCTGTAGTGTCTTCAGCAGCAGTTGCATGTTCTGTAGTTTCATGAGTTGCTTCGTGACCACCTTCGTGTTGACTCATAGCGCTAACGAAATTAACGATGGCAATAAATAAACCAGCTACAATAGCAACTAAGAAAAAAGGTGCAACAAGTGATGGTTTTGAACTAGTGTCTTTGGGTGTTTCGTGGTGATGTGACATGATTAGGGTTATTTTTTACAAAAATAATTTTTTAGCGGCATTAATTACAATTTTCAGGTTATTTTTTCAATTCAGGTGCTTGCATAACGTGATTGCAAACTTTGCAGGTTCTTTTATGTTCGTCTTCATAAAATCGTTGCATTACAGGTGGTAATTGCTTAACTATATCTGTTAATTCCATATATTCTTCATAAAGTTTTGCATTGCATTGTTCGCAAAACCATAAAAAGCCATCTATTTCTTTACCCTTTCTTACTCTTTCAATTACTAAACCAACGGTATTTGGACCTCTTTGAGGGGAGTGTGGCACTTTGGCAGGTAAAAGAAAAATATCTCCTGGATGTAATGTAATCGTTCTAGGTTGATCATCCTCAATAATCTTCACTTCTATAGTGCCATCTATTTGATAAAACAGTTCTTCTGATTCGTTATAGTGATAATCTTTTCTGCTATTGGGGCCACCCACAACCATTACAATAAAATCACCAGCTTGTTTGTAAATACAAGCATTTCCAACAGGCGGTTTTAAAAGATCTTTATGATCTGTAATCCATTGCTGAAGATTAAAAGGAGCGAGAATAGCCATAGCTGTTATAATTTAGAAAGTACTTTAATTTTAACCGTATCAATTCTAGTTTCGGTTACTAATAAAATATCAAATTCATAGTGATCAATAATGATTCTATCTTTACGTTTAGGAATCGTTTCATGGTTGGCAATGATATAACCAGAAAGTGTTTCTGAGTCCTCACTTTGAAAATTAAAATTATACTTTTCATTTAGGTAGTCTAATTCTAATCTGCCTGAAAAGATAAATTCATGCTCTGATAATTGCTTCTCTACATATTCTTCTACATCATACTCATCATTGATATCACCAAAAATTTCTTCCAATACATCTTCCATAGTTACAATACCTGCCGTTCCGCCAAATTCATCTGCAACCCAAGCTATACTTTTCCTTTCCTTTGTAAAACTATTCATTAAATCAACAGCACTCATTGTTTCTGGCACCGCATGAATTGAATGTAATATTTCTCTAATGTTTTGAGGTTTTCTATTTAAGTCAAGGTGGTGTAAATAGCCAATGATATTGTCTATATTGCCTTCGTAAACAATAATTTTAGATAATTTAGTTGTGATAAATTGGGCTTTTACTTTTGCAATATCAGCATTAACTTCTATAGCTTCAATTTCATTTCTTGGAATCATGCACTTGCGAATTTTCACATTCACTAAATACAATGCGTTCTCAAATAATTCGGTATTAACTTCATTATTATCATTTTCATGACCATGTAATGATTGCTTCACAAAAACCTCTAAATCAACCCTATTAAAGATAATTTGATTCTCTTTAATGCGTACATTAAACAAATATTTAAGTATAAATTCAGAAATGCTTACAAAGAGTTTAGCAATTGGGAAAAGCAATAAATAAAGCAAATACATTGGAACGCTAAATATTTTTAAAGCGCTATCCGCCTTTGCTCTAAAAATTGCTTTGGGTAAAAATTCAGCAAAGACAAGAATGAAAAAAGTGGCAATTAATGTATCTAAAAATAGATGTATAAACTGTTTGTTGAGCGCTTCGGGCAAAAATTCAAATAGGGGTTTGGTCAACTCGGTCATGAGTAAGCCATAAATAACCAGCACAATATTAATGCCTATCAAGCTAGATCCTATAAATTCGGCAGGATTCATCATGAATTTGGAGATGATTCTTCCAGATGTAGTTCCTTGCTTTTTTTGTAGTTCAATAGATAATTTATTGGCTGTAATAAAGGCAATTTCGGTTCCTGCAAAAAAACCTATTAATAAAATACAACTAATAATATAGATAACTAATTCAGCGATGTCCATGTGTGGAACTTATTTTTTACTAAGATACATATAAAAATGATTTTACAAGCTGAATTAACTCCATAGAGGCTAATTCTAAATCATCATTAACTAAAGTGGTATGGAATTGTGAGGCAAATTGAAGCTCTTCTGATGCTTTTTCTAATCGCTCTTGAATACTTTCTGGCGAGTCTGTACCTCTTTTTAACAAGCGTTCTTTTAGGATTTCTAAAGTGGGTGCCTTAATAAAAATAGAAAGTGCATTGTTTTGAAACTGCTTTTGAACTTTTATGGCTCCTTTCACATCAATATCTACCAATGGAATTTGATGCTCCGTTATTATCCTGTCAATTTCTGTTTTTAAGGTTCCGTAATATTTGCCCTCATATACCATTTCCCATTCAATAAAATCATCTTGTTGAATATGATGTTTAAATGCTTCAACGGAAAGAAAATAGTACTCCACTCCATCTTTTTCCGATCCTCTAGGGGAGCGGGTACAAGCTGAAATTGAAAAACTCAATTCTGGTACAGCTTCTAATAATCTTTTTACTAAAGTAGATTTCCCAGACCCAGAAGGGGCTGTTATAATAATTATTTTCTGCAAATGCTATTAAATTATAATGCTCAAAGATACAATTTTTGAAGTGGATCGCAGACAGGTCAATAAAAAAAGGCATTCGAAAGAATACCTCTAGTATTAACAATGATCTTCAAATGCCTGAATAAGATTGGAAGCAATCATTTGAGCAGGTCTACCTTCAATCATGTGTCGTTCTATCATATGCACCAATTGGCCATCTTTAAGAAGTGCAATACATGGTGAGGAAGGAGGGTAAGGCATAAGGTATTCTCTTACTTTTGCTACTGCTTCTACGTCAAATCCTGCGAATGCGGTTGTTATTTGGTCAGGTTTTTTTGTGGCATTTTGTACCGCCATTATTACACCTGGACGAGCTGTGCCAGCGCTACAACCACAAACTGAATTAAGTACTACTAAAGTGGTACCAGCATTGCTTAAATGCTGTTCTACATCGGCAGCGGTTAATAATTCTTGAAATCCTTGATTGGTAAGCTCTTGCTTCATTGGAGCCACAATTTCTATTGGGTACATAGGGTTCTATTTTATTTTATACTTGCAAATGTATTGAATAATATTTTTTCTTGGAGGTATGTGGGTATAATAAAAAATGATAGTAGCTTTGGGTATGTCTATTCCATTTTCTGTATTTACCCAAAAACAGGTGTTTTCCTACGTGCAAGTTCGTGAAGGTGAAACTAAATTAGGCGAAGCTGTCGCATGTTTAGAAGATGGCGCAAATATAGAAGCATTGGCTCATAATGCATCTAAATTTGTATTAATCGGAATTCCGGAAGATTTTGGTGTTCGTGCCAACTTAGGCAGGTCTGGTACACAAACGGCCTTTGAATGGGCATTGAAAGCTCTTTTAAATACGCAGTCTAATAGTTTTTTCAATCCCGAACAATTATTGGTGTTAGGAACATTTGATTTTAGTGATTTATATATTAATCATAAAGATGCTACCGTTCACGAATTAAGAACTATTTTAGAAACTATTGATCATGCAGTTTCGGAATTGATAATTAAGGTATACGCTTGCAATAAAATTCCAATTGTAATTGGTGGTGGTCATAATAACGCATATCCTTTATTAAAAGCCCTTTCGAAGGATCAAAATCAGACCATAAATGTTATTAATATAGATGCGCATAGTGATTTTAGAGCTTTGGAAGGTCGTCATAGTGGAAATGGATTTAGCTATGCCCATGAAAATAAATATCTCGATCAGTATGTTTTATGGGGCTTACATCAAAATTATACGAGTGCTTATCAATTAGCAGCATTGCATAAAAAAGCATGTAACATTCATTGGTTTGAAGACTTATTGGCCTTAGATGAAATGCAGCAATTAGAATTGTTGTCAGCTACCTTAAGTACGATATCCTCTAAGAAGTTTGGTTTCGAATTGGATTTAGATGCCATAGCTAATGTGAATGCAAGTGCTTTTTCGCCAATAGGTTTTTCAGCTACTCATGTTTTAAATTATATTAAAACAATTGCTGCTCAAGACAATTGTGCCTATTTTCATATCTGCGAGGGTGCTTATCAAATTACAGATGGACCAACAGATCCTAGTATTGGAAAATTAATTGCTTACTATGTAATGCAATTTGTAAAAAACTATCCAAATCCTTAGTATTTCCCTTATTAATTATACCTCTTAGCGTTTTTAAATATGAAGTATAGGTAGTATCTTTGAACCTATATTTTAGCGTATAATTATGGACTTAAGTAAGAATTTTCAGCATCAAGAAGCTGCGGCTAAATGGTATCAACATTGGGAAAAGAATGGTTATTTTAAATCTATCCCAGATGATCGCCCTGCTTATACTATTGTAATGCCTCCACCTAATGTTACGGGTGTCTTACATATGGGCCATGCGCTAAATAACAGTGTTCAGGATGTGCTGATAAGAAGAGCCAAAATGAAAGGCTTTAATACCTGCTGGGTGCCCGGTACCGACCATGCTTCTATTGCTACGGAAGCTAAGGTGGTAGCTATGTTGCGTGAACAGGGTATTGATAAAAATACCTTAAGCAGGGCAGATTTCTTGACCCATGCTTGGGCTTGGAAAGAAAAGTATGGTGGCATTATATTAGAGCAACTTCGTCAATTAGGTTGTGCATTAGATTGGGATAGAACGCATTTTACGATGGATACTGATTATTATGCTGCGGTAATACGCGTATTTAATGATTTGTATGAAAGAGGTTTTATTTACCGTGGTGTAAAAATGATTAATTGGGATCCGAAGGCTCAAACAGCTTTAAGTGATGAAGAAGTTATTTTTAAACAAACACAATCTAATTTATACCACGTTCGATACAAATTAGATACGCCTGAAGAAGCCTATATAACGATAGCTACTGTAAGACCAGAAACAATTTTGGGAGATACCGCTATTTGTGTTCATCCTAATGATCCTCGTTACGCGGATTTAAAAGGTGCACATTGTTTTGTTCCTTTAATTAATAGAAAAATTCCAATCATCTTCGATGAATATATCGATATGGAATTTGGTACAGGTGCATTAAAAGTTACACCAGCCCACGATATTAATGACTATAATCTAGGTATAAAACATAAATTACCCGTTATAGATACCATCAATGCCGATGGCACCATGAGCGAAGCTGCACAATTGTTTGTTGGGGAAGACCGATTTATTGTAAGAAAAAAGATAGCTGCTGAATTAGAGGCTTTAGGTCATTTAGTAAAAACAGAGCCTTATGCAAATCAAGTTGGGTATTCAGAGAGAACGGATGTAGTTATAGAGCCAAGATTGAGCATGCAATGGTGGTGCAAAATGGATGAATTGGTGAAGCCAGCATTAGAGGCTGTATTGTCATCTGATGCAAGCATTGAATTT
This sequence comes from uncultured Bacteroidota bacterium, assembly GCA_903912405.1. Taxonomy (GTDB): domain Bacteria; phylum Bacteroidota; class Bacteroidia; order Chitinophagales; family Chitinophagaceae; genus CAIWHF01. Next base: position 6,212 of record CAIWHF010000001.1, read on the forward strand.
GTTCCTAGTAAATACAAAAATTTATATCGCCATTGGATGGAGAACATCAAAGATTGGTGTATCAGCAGACAATTGTGGTGGGGCCATAGAATACCTGCATGGTATTTGCCAGATGGCACGATGGTGGTAGCAAAAAACGAAACAGAACTTTTAGAAAGAATCAAAGATAGCCATCCAGATTTAACAATCAATGACTTAAAGCAAGATGAAGATTGCCTTGATACTTGGTTTAGTAGTTGGTTGTGGCCAATGGAAGTATTTGGTTGGAATGCCGACGAACAAAATAAAGAACTTCAATATTATTATCCTACTCAAACCTTAGTTACCGCTCCGGAAATTATATTCTTTTGGGTAGCTAGGATGATTATGGCGGGTACTAATTATAAACAAGCTATACCATTCGAAAAAGTATATTTTACAGGTATTGTAAGAGATAAATTAGGCCGTAAAATGAGTAAGTCATTAGGCAATTCCCCTGACTTATTGGCCTTAATAGATAATTTCGGAACCGATGCCGTGCGTTTTAGTGTATTAATTTCTTCACCAGCAGGCAATGACTTATTGTATGATGAAGCGATGCTAGAACAAGGTAGAAATTTCTGCAATAAAATGTGGAATGCTCTGAAATTGACTAAAATGTGGGAAGCTAAATTGGTTGATGAACCAATAGATGCTACCAACGAGTTTGCTATTCAATGGATGGAGCAGCAAATTATTTCAGCAAGAATGGTTATTGATAAATATGAAGAGGAGTTTAAATTATCAGAAACTTTAAAAACGATTTATTCTCTAATATGGGACGATTTTTGTTCCTGGTATTTAGAGTGGATTAAGCCTGCTGTAGATAAAGGATTCTCCAAAGAAGCCTATGTTAAAACACTAGCTATTTATGAGTCTTTATTACAATTATTGCATCCTTATTTGCCTTTTATTACCGAAGAAATTTATCATGCATTAAATGATCGAAAACTTAGTGATGATTTGATGGTAAAACAATTAGCTCCTATTAATTATACAACTGTTAATGAAGCAATTATTGAACAAGGTAATCAATTGAAGGCTGTCATTACTGCTATTAGAGATGCGAGAAATAAAAATAATGTAAAACCTAAAGAATCAATTGCGTTATATATTACATCAGACAATGAGGCGGTATATAGTGCCGTAACAAGTCTTTTGGCTAAGCAAATAAATGCAAGCACTATCGAAATGACAAAAGAACCTGTTGCAGGAGGTATTTCCTTAGTGGTAGGGGTTGATAAATTGTATGTAATATTAAATGACACAACCATTGATACAGTAGCACAGAAGGCTCAGTTAGAGAAAGATTTGCAATACTATATCGGTTTCTTACAAAGTGTAGAAAAGAAATTAAGTAATGAAAAATTTGTTCAGAATGCTAAACCAGAAATTATAGCTATGGAAAAAAAGAAACAATCAGATGCCTTGGCAAAAATTAAAACTATTGAAGAAAGTTTACAACTATTATAATTGTTTATTTATGAAATGTATTCTATTCATCTTACTTTTTATGGTGCTAAATTTTTCTGTTATTGCTCAAAAAAACAATAAGGTAGTTCGGAAAAACGCTGCTGAAACAACGATAAAAAAGACTAAAACCATTTGGGCTTATTGGGGTAGTAATAGTAGTATTGGTG
>CAIWHF010000002.1 GCA_903912405.1 uncultured Bacteroidota bacterium
ATGCAGATCCAAAAATATTGCAAGCTACTCCAATTACAGATCCCGTATTAATCATGGTGTTAATGCTCGTCTTAGAATGATCGCCCATGAACAAACCGCAAAATTGTAATCCGGTGGCAATATATTGTTGTTGTGCTTCATCATATATGGCTACTGGACTATAATTGTTTTTAAGGTTTGAGCAATTGGTATCGGCTCCTAAATTGCACCAAGCGCCAATTACAGAATTGCCAATAAATCCATCATGACCTTTATTGGAGTTTTCAAAAAATACCGAGTTGCTCACTTCTCCACCAACTTTGCAACCTGGACCGATAGTGGTATCACCATAAATTTTAGCACCCATTTTAATGGTACTTTGTGCTCCTATGGATAATGGACCTCGTAAAAGGGCGCCTTCCATAATTTCGGCGTTTTTACCGATATATACTGGGCCATTGCTAGCATTTATTATGCAAGGCAGTAAGACCGCTCCTTCTTCAATAAAAATAGCCTCTGGATTTATGGCCTGAACATAATTAGGTAAGGCAGCAGATGCTTTTTCAGAAGTGATAGCTTGAAAATCGGCTTTAATTTGAGCTCCATTTTGGGTGAAGATATCCCAAGGCTTATTTAGATAAGTGATAGGCCCCGAAAATTCAACTTTAAAAGATTGTTCAGCTAATTGTAGTAAGTTTTCAATAGTATCAATGGCTTCTTGGCTTTTATATGCAATGAGTAGCTCATTGAAATAAAGTGCTTGTCCTGCCTGCAATGCTACAATAGCTGTTTTCAACGCATCGCTAGCATGAACAGCTCCATTGATATACGTTGAAGTGGTTGTTGTAGGGGATGCATAACAGTTTTGTAAATAACTAACTGTTAAGGTTGCGGTATGCTGCACCTTTAAATAATGTTCCCAACGCTCACGCATAGTTAATATGCCACAACGAATATCTGCTATAGATCTTGTATGGGTAAACGGGAAGAAATGCGCTCTTAGGGGCGTGTCGAAAAGGCAAATTTGCATAAACTAAAAATCCCAACAAAAGTCGGGATTTTTTCGCGTATTTCAATATGTTTAATGTAAGATTATGCTTTTTTAGCGTAACGATTTTTGAATTTCTCAATACGACCTGCAGTATCCACAAATACAGATTTACCGGTGTAGAAAGGGTGTGATTTATGAGAAATCTCCACTTTAATTACTGGATATTCGTTTCCATCTTCATAAACGATGGTTTCTTTTGAATGAGCACAAGAGCGAGTTAAAAACATATAGTCGTTAGACATGTCTTTGAAAACTACTTGGCGATACTCTTTTGGGTGTATATCTTGTTTCATAAGTATATTTTTTACATGGATTTTGCCATGTGTGTTAAAAATTGATGTGCAAAGTTATATTTTATATGTTTAAAAAACAAAAAAATACTTAATTATTTAGCTAAAAGTTGATCCAGATCCTTTACGGCTTCCTCAGAGGTCATGTATTTACCAATGATTTTTCCTTCGCTATTCATTAAAAAAGCTTGTGGTACAAATTGTACGCCATAGATTTCAGCAGGTTTTGATTGCCATCCACCTAAGTCACTTACGTGGGTGGTCCAACTCAAATTATCAGCTTTTATAGCATTAATCCAAGCGCTTTTGTCCTTATCTAAAGAAACACTATAAATGGTAAAGCCATTCTTAGCATTTTTAAATTTTTTATCCTTGTAGTTATTATAGAGCGCAACTAATTGAGGATTGCTTCTTCTGCATGGTCCGCACCAACTTGCCCAAAAATCGATTAATACGATGCGTCCTTTTGCTACTTCAGATAATTTAATGACTTTACCTTCTGTGTTGGGGAATGCTAACTCCGGTGCTGCTTGTCCTGCTTTAATAGTAGTGTTTTCATATTGAGCATTAGCCATAAAGCTGCATAAGGTAAATGCGCATAATAGAATTGCTAATTTTTTCATAGTTATTGGTGGTTATGTTTGGGGTTGCAAATTAATCGATTTCAATTGTTAATCCATCATATGCCAGATAAATATTTTCTGGCAATTGGCTTTGCACTTCTTCGTGCAATCCTAGTTGATGGCTTATATGGGTAAAGTAGGTTTGCTCGGCTCCGATTTCTTGGGCCAAGGCAATGGCTTCTGAAAGACTGAAGTGAGAAATGTGTGGTTCCTTTCTAAGTGCATTAAGTACTAAAATCCTAGACCCTTTAATTTTATTTTTCTCAGTGTCTGAAATATAATTAGCATCAGTTATGTATGTGAAATCATTGATTCTGAATCCATAAACTGGCAATTTATAATGTAATACTTCAATTGGGGTGATGACGGTTTGATCTATGTAAAATGGCTGATTTGTGATTTCATGAATTTCTAATTCAGGAACGCCTGGATATTTTTTGTCTGAAAAGGCATAATCAAAATCTTTCTTTAGTACTTGAATGGTAGCTTTATCGGCATATATATCGATAGGCTTTTGAAGTATATAATTAAAAGCACGAATATCATCCATACCTGCGGTGTGGTCTTTATGGCCATGGGTAAAAAGGAGGGCTCTAAGATCGGTGACCTTTTGGCGGAGCATTTGTTGCCTGAAGTCTGGACCTGAGTCTATAACTAAATTACCATTATGCGTTTGGATGAATAAAGAACTTCTCAGCCTATTGTCTTTTGGATTGTTTGACAAGCAAATAGGACATTGGCATGCAATAATAGGCACGCCTTGAGATGTTCCGGTTCCTAAGAATGTAATTTTCACAGTTTAAATTTCCATTTCACCCTGAGCAGCATTGTCACTTTCTGTAGGCTGGAGTAATAATTGATGATAGAATTTAAGCATTTCGCCACTTAAGTCAGATTCTGTAACGGCTATCGTAGGCACAATCTCTGCTAAGGCATTAATTTTACCTTCAATATTTAAAAAACGATTAATAACGACTATTTTTTTCTCTTCCAATAAGCAATATCCCGAATTAAAGTTGCCTTTTTCGTATCGAATGATATAACTCATTTCTTCAAAAAGTTGTTCTAATTTTTTTAATGTGTTTGGCGTATATTTGAAGCTCATTTAAATTTATATTCAATGCTTAAAGTTACAAAATTAGCTATATATTATTCTATTGTTCTTGCTTTTTTATTCACATCTTCTTCGCTTGCTCAAAAAAACTTCGAGGATGACTATAGAACTTTTTTTGGGGGCTTACTATTTGGCACCAATTTTTCTCAAGTAGATGGCGATAATTATGCCGGCTATAATAAAACGGGTTTGAATATGGGGGGCATCATGTATGCTCGCCTAGATGAAGAATTAGCTTTAAGTATGGAATTGTTATTCAGTCAAAAAGGTTCTTATGGAAGAAACCCAATTTTATCTACAGATGGCAACTTTTCTATTTACGATTATAAGATTAAATTGAATTATGCTGAAATTCCGATTATGCTTAATTATTTTGATAGAAGAAAAAGTCATTTTGGAGCAGGGTTGTCCTACTCGCAATTGGTAAGTTCTAGTGAAACGTTTCAGTCTGATAAAATATATCCCACATCATTAGATGCATATCCATTTAAAAAAACAGATATTAATTTCTTGCTTTCTGGCAATTTGCATTTAACAAAAGGCTTTTTTTTAAATATACGATTTCAATACTCCATGTTTCCCATCAGAACAGAATTGCCCCCTGGGTTGAGTAGGAGAGAGCAATTTTCGAATATGTGGGTTATGCGATTAATGTATTTGTTTTAGTAGAAATTTCAATACATTTACAAAGCAATAACTTATGTCAGACCAATATCTTGTTTCAGCCAGAAAATACCGTCCACACACCTTTGAAACCGTTGTGGGGCAAAGTCATATAACTACTACCTTAAAGAATGCTATAAAACAAAATCATTTAGCACATGCCTATTTATTTTGCGGACCTCGAGGCGTGGGTAAAACTTCTTGTGCGCGTATTTTAGCCAAAACAATCAATTGTGAAAATATAACTGCTGATACAGAAGCTTGCGGAACGTGTGAAACCTGTAAGTCATTCAGCACCAATTCATCCTTCAATATTTTTGAATTAGATGCGGCTTCCAACAACTCGGTAGAAGATATTAGAAACTTAACCGATCAAGTTCGTTTTGCTCCTCAATCAGGAAAGTATAAAATTTATATTATTGATGAGGTGCATATGCTGAGTACGGCAGCCTTCAATGCGTTTTTAAAAACATTAGAAGAGCCTCCTGCTTATGCTATTTTTATTTTGGCAACAACTGAAAAACATAAAATATTACCTACGATATTATCTCGTTGTCAGATCTTTGATTTCAAGAGAATTACCACGCATGATATCGTAGATCACTTACAGCAAATTGCGGTTAGTGAGCACATACAAGCTGATACAGCTGCCTTGCATGTAATAGCACAAAAGAGTGAAGGATGCATGCGCGATGCGCTATCTATGATTGATAGGATTGCTAGCTTTACCAATGCGCATTTGAGTTATGCGGCTACCATGGAGCATTTGAATTTATTGGATGCTGATTTTTATTTTCAAATTACGGATAAATTATTAAGTCAAGATGTAGCTAATACCTTGCTTTCTTTAGATGCAATTTTAGAAAAAGGATTTGAAGGTGAAGTCATTTTAGAGGGATTAGCAGAGCATTTTAGAAATCTTCTAATATGTAAAGATGCTCGAATGGCAAAGTTATTAGATGTTCCAAATGATCACAAAGCCATCTATTACGAAAAGGCGAATCAAATGCCTCCATCCTTTATTTTATCGGCAATGAATTTGATCAATGATGCTATCGTTCAGTTTAAACAAACAACCAATAAGCGCTTGCATCTTGAGATGACTTGCATCAAACTTTGTTATTTACTTCAAACCGCTCCTACAGGGGTTGAAAAAAAAAATAAGCTAACTGAGCCTTTTGTTGCTTCGGTGAAAAAAGAAACATCAACGGCCTCTCCTATCAATCAAGTAGCTATTGCATCTGTTTTATCTAATACAGACGATATAGAAATAAGTAGTAAACAGGAGCCTTTAATTCATACTGTTTTAGAAGAGCCCAAAATAGCTCATAAACAAGAAGTTCCCAATCCTGTAATTGTTAACTTGGAAAGTATTGCTGAGCGTAAAGGAATTTTTGGTCAGAATAAGAATGCTAAAAAAGTAAGTTTAAATGTACTAAGTAAGCTAGAAAACCAACTCTCTAATCCAATAATAGAAGAAGAAACAACTATAGCACCCATAACAGAAGAAGAGGGTAAAGCTGCATTCGAACAATATAAAAAATCGATAGCTGCAGATAATCAAAACCAAACCCTTTTTCAACAATTATTAATAATGGAATTGCAAGTTTTGCCTCCAGACGAGCTGCACTTAGAATGCCCTGTAGAGTTGAACGAGGAATATGCAAAAAATCAACGTGGGCAGATGATTCAATTTATACAAGATCTTTTAAAGCGCCCGGTTAGAGTTACCACTTCCTATAAGCCAAATCCAGAACTATTAGCAAAACAACCAAAAGCATTGAGTAAGCAAGAATTGTTTGATAAAATGAGCGAAAAAAACCCTGATTTGCAATTGTTTAAAGATACATTGGGTTTACAAATCGAATATTAAGCACTATCTTTAAAAATAATTGAAATATTTATACAAAAAATTGAATTTTACTATTATTCAAAAATAGAATTGTTTATTTTTGATACCAAATTAAAATACTAAAATGGCAGAAGCGATTAGAATGCCCTTATTGAGCGACACCATGAAAGAAGGTGTGATTGCTGCATGGCACAAAAATGTAGGTGATATTGTAAAGTCTGATGATGTAATTGCAGATGTAGAAACCGATAAAGCTACAATGGAAGTGATGCCTTATGTAGATGGCACGCTATTGTATATTGGTGTTGAGAAAGGTAAGGCTGCAAAAATCAATGAGATTATTGCGATCATAGGAAAGCCTGGTGAGGATATTCAACATTTTTTAAATGAAACTGCTGCTCCTGTTGCACAAAATACTGCGCCTTCAGCTCCTGTTGAAGCATCACCCTTAGCAAGCGCTTCAGCTACTGTTGATTTGAAAGATGCAACGGTTATCAGAATGCCCTTGTTAAGTGACACGATGAAAGAAGGTAAAATTGTAGCATGGCATAAAAAAGTGGGTGATATTATTAAATCCGATGATATATTAGCCGATGTAGAGACGGATAAAGCAACTATGGAAGTAATGCCTTATGTAGATGGTACACTTTTATATGTAGGTGTTAATGAAGGTGAGGCGGCAAAGATTAATGAAATTATAGCTATTGTTGGTAAAGCCGGAACGGATGTTACTGCATATCTTGCAAATGAAGGTAATCAAGTAGTTGCTTCCAATGAACCAACTTCAGCTGCTCATACGACTGCACCTGCTGCAAATAATGCTATAAGTGAAGCTGCTGCTACTGCATCTGTAGCAAGTGGAAATAGAATTTTAATTTCGCCTTTGGCTAAAAAAATAGCTCAAAAAAATGGTATTCAATTAAACGAATTAAGAGGAACTGGAGAGAATGGTAGAATCATTAAAAGAGATATTGATAATTACACCCCATCTGCAGCTCAATCAAGTACTATAGCTTCAAGTGCAGCGCCAATTACGAACCTTGCTTCATCTTTGGGTATGCAAGAATCCTATATTGATACACCTAATTCTCAAATGAGAAAAGTGATTGCTCAACGATTATCAGAAAGTAAAAATACCGCACCTCATTTCTACCTCAAAATGTCGGTAGTTATGGATAAAGCTATGGAGGCTAGAACAGCTGTAAATGCAGTAGCTCCTGTAAAAGTATCCTTTAATGATTTAATTATTAAAGCATCAG
>CAIWHF010000003.1 GCA_903912405.1 uncultured Bacteroidota bacterium
ACTGGTATTTTTTTAGCTATTAATTTCTCCACATCTTTTAAATAGGCTTTCTCTTCTGCATCGCAAAAAGAATAAGCCGTACCAGCAGCGCCAGCTCTACCGGTTCTTCCAATTCTATGCACATAGGTTTCTGGAATATTCGACATTTCGTAGTTGATTACATAAGCGAGCTCATCAACATCAATACCTCTTGCAGCAATATCAGTTGCAACTAATACGCGGGTAGTTTGGTTTTTGAAATTAGTAAGTGCTCGTTGTCTTGCATTTTGGGCTTTATTACCGTGTATAGCCTCTGCTGTAATGCCATTGGCTACTAAAACTTTCACAACTTTATCCGCACCATGTTTGGTTCGTGTAAAGACCAATACGGTTTTGATAGCTTCATTTTTTAGTAGTTCTAAAAGTAGTTTTTGTTTATTGCCCTTATCAACGAAGTAAATAAATTGTTGAATAATTTCAACCGTTGATGAAACAGGAGTAACGGCTACTTTACTTGGATTTTTAAGTATGGTATTAGCGAGTTTCACAATTTCATTAGGCATTGTAGCAGAGAAAAATAGGGATTGTTTTTGCTCGGGCAATAAAGTCAATAGGCGTTTTACATCGTGTATAAAACCCATATCTAACATTCTATCTGCTTCATCTAATACAAATAATTCTACATTGTGCAAGGATAAAAAACCTTGTTGAATAATATCTAATAAACGACCAGGCGTTGCTACTAAAATATCTACCCCATTTCTAATAGCGTTTACTTGTGGGTTTTGTCCAACGCCACCAAAGATAACGGTGTGTAAAAGATCGACATGTTTTCCGTAGGCAGCAAAACTTTCACCAATTTGAATAGCTAGTTCACGAGTGGGTGTTAACACTAAACACTTCACTTTTCTTCGCTTAGGGTCTTTTGGTTTAGCAGCTAATAATTGTAAAATTGGAATGGCAAAGGCTGCAGTTTTTCCGGTGCCTGTTTGCGCACATGCTAACAGGTCTTTCTTTTGCAATACTATTGGAATAGCTTGCGATTGAATAGGCGTGGGATGGGTATATCCCTCATCCTCAAGGGCTTGAAGTATAGGGTCTATGACCGCTAGAGATTTAAATGACATGATTCATGTTTAAAGTGTACTCATCAAAAATGGAGTACAAGGATTTATAAAATGTAATTGCAAATGAAAAAATGGGAGAAGAACTTTTTTATACCATCAATTACATTACAAAGATACGCTTTTTAATTGGTAACTAATTTTATAGGTATGTTTATGTTTTCGTAATTTTGAAAAAACCAATTAAATAATGAACGTATCAAATGTCAATATTAGAAGCATTGCATATTGTATCTTACTATTATTAATGGTTTCCTGTACGCAAGCACAACAAAAAAATACTATGCAAAAAAATCCATATTACTCAAGAACAGCAAAAGAGAAATTAACACTTTCGAATGAAGAATGGAAAGCGGTATTGCCGCTAGATGTTTATCAGGTGGCGCGCTTAGCGCATACCGAACGTGCCTTTACCGGTAAATATTGGGATCAGGATATCAAGGGTACATATTATTGTGCTGTATGTGGTCATCCATTATTTAAATCTACGGCTAAATTTGCAAGTGGCTGTGGATGGCCAAGTTTTTTTGAAACGCTCGGCAAACAAAGTGTACAATACAAACCAGATCATTCGTATGGTATGGAGCGTATAGAAGTATTATGTGGTCGATGCGATTCGCACTTAGGCCATATTTTTGATGATGGTCCGGCACCTACCCATAAGCGCTTTTGTATGAACAGTATCGTATTAGATTTTGAAGCAGCACAATAAGATGACTAAAAAAGAACGTTACGAGAAAATACTAGATTGGTTTGCTACCCATGTGCCGGAAGCAGAAACCGAACTGCTATATGATAATGCATTTCAATTATTAGTGGCTGTTATATTGTCTGCGCAGTGCACCGACAAACGCGTAAATGCAACTACGCCATTTATTTTTGAAAAATACCCCGATGTAGTAGCCTTGTCTAAAGCAAGCTTTGATGATTTATTTTCCATAATAAAAAGTATTAGTTACCCTAATAATAAAACAAAGCATTTGATTGGCATGGCCTCTATGTTATTAGAAAAATTTAATGGAGCAGTACCTCATACCGTAGGAGAGCTTATACAATTACCCGGTGTAGGTAGGAAAACAGCTAATGTAATCACTTCTGTTATAGATCAGCAGCCTAATATGGCGGTTGATACCCATGTATTTCGAGTGTCAGCTCGTTTGGGTTTAACCACCAATGCTAAAACACCACTTCAAACAGAATTGCAACTCATCAAACATATACCTAAGGAGAAAGTGCATATTGCCCACCATTGGCTGATCTTACATGGGCGCTATACCTGCTTAGCGCGATCGCCAAAGTGTGCGGAATGTAAAATAAAAATGTATTGTAAGTATGCTGAAAAGCTTAGTGCCAAGTAGCTTTAAATTCCTTTTGATAATCTGGGAATCCTTTTGTGCGATATAAGTTTTCACCCAAGTATTTCACAATCATTTCGCAGGTAGGCACATCTAAATAGCCTGGAATAGGTTGTGGGTTTAAGAAATTCTCTTCAAAAATAACAGTAGTAGGATACGACATTTGACCATGCAATAACTCAATGGCTAATTCGTTGGTATTGCTGCCTGCTTTTAACTCATAAGTTTTACCCATAAAACGAATAGGCTCTTTTTGTTCGGCGTTAAAACGAATTGCATAATAATGCTCGTTGATATATTTTATAACCTCTGGATGGGTAAAGGTTGACTTTTCCATTTTCTTGCACCAACCACACCAATCGGTATATACATCCATGAATACTTTTTTAGGTTGTTTTTTCATAGCTACTTGCAGTTCATCAAACGACATCCATTGAATATCTTTATTATTTACTTCTTTCTTATCTGAATTGCCATTTTTTGCATAGCACTTATTATTACTTATGC
>CAIWHF010000004.1 GCA_903912405.1 uncultured Bacteroidota bacterium
AGAGGCTGAAGGGTTCGCCATTGTTCTATATCCATAAAAAAGGCATAGCGATGAATAGAGATTTCCATAAATTCAGCTTTTGTTGCAATTGGCATGTTTAAAAACAGGATCCAACCACCCTCTTCTTCAATATCTTGATACCACTCTTCGTAATAACTATCATCGCTTGAATGAAAATTGAGTACATTTTCAGTAATCAAGATGAATTTATAGATCCCTTTTGGAAGGAGACAGTCAATTAAGTCTCGTTTCAGCAACATGCAATCGTTCTCAATGGCATCATTCCATTCTCCAATAAATTCGAGAATGGCTATATTTTGATCATAATCAACAAAAAGGGCTTTTACGTATAAAGTAGTAGATCCAAAACTATCCCATTGTGGATGGATATAATAATTGTAGATCGTATTGGAGTATTGAAATTCACTATTGGCATGCCCCCAAAAGGGTGAATGCTCATCTTCATTGGCAATATATAAATGGCGCCAATTGTAAAATGGTTCAATATCTTGCATGCCTTTTTATTTAGGAAGAGCATCCCAAGCTATAATGCCCCCTTCTAGATTACTTAGATCGGAAAACCCCGCAGATTCTAGTATCATACAAGCTTGCATACTTCTCATGCCTGATCGGCAGTGTACAATTACTTCCTTATTTCTCCAGTCTTCTATATCGTCAATCTCTAATTGCGCAATTTTCCCTAAGGGTAATAAAACGCCACCCATATTATTTTCTGCAAATTCGTGAGACTCTCTTACATCTAAAATATAAAGTTCATCGCCATTATTTAGACGATTTTTTAATTCTAAAGCACTAATAGTTTTCATATTATTCGATAATTAGTTTTGTAAAGTTAGACCAATTTCTTCCATTATTACAACGCACAAAGTACATGCCTGGTTGAAAGGTAGGTAATGGTATAGTTGAATTAGACCCCTGTAAATTTGATGTATACAATAAAGAACCAAGCATAGAATATATTTCTATTATCCTATTGTTATACTCCGATTCAATAGAAATTTGCTCATGCGCTGGATTGGGGCTGATACGTATAGCAAAATTAGTAGTTTGAGGTGTTGTAACAGAAGTTGTAACTATAGCTTTACCTAATAACGGACGAATCATTAATGCGCCATCAATTTGAGATGACTGCCAATTGTTTAAAACATTATAATACTGATGATTGGCAAGTGTTCTATTGGCATCTAATCCAAAATAAAGACTATCGCTTCCGCTCATAGCAGGCTGAATAGTACTTACGTAAAATGAACCTATAGGCAAATTAACAGGATTTGTAAAGGTATATGTCCAAAAACCATTTATACTATCTCTAAATCGAGGAAAAAAGAAATCTTCTTTATAAATTATAGAGTCTTTAATGGCGCCATTAATACCCGCTAAGGTTTTCATGATAGCTATCGAAAAATACTTATTCGCATTGGTTGGAATTTGACGGCCAAATTGAATAGCAATACCTCTAAGGGTATCATTTGTGAACAATTGGTGTTCAATAGCAATTTTACCAGGCAAGGTGTTGAATAAATTTAGATAATAACTTTTCTCTGCCGAGCCATCGTCATAGGCTAAATAATTATCAAAAACCTGCTTCGTAACTACCGTATCATTAATCGTATTTTGATTAGCAATGGGAGTAGTATAATAGGTTTGTTCAAATACTACTTTATCTTGATTTGCAGCTGCGGTATAAGTAGGTGTATACGAAAGGAGTGCTAAATTAGCTGTGGTATTAGTAGGAATACTCGTGGTGAAATTACTAAAACCAGCAAAAACTAAACCGGTACTGAGTTCTTTTGCTTTATAATTAAATGAGTTAGTAATCGTATTGGAGGTGTTATTTCTTAGATATACTTTATGCTCAGAAAGCCAATTAGTATTGATAGCCGCCTGAAATTGATTATAAGGCATATGGGTATAATCACTCAACAGAAAATCTGGATTTTTTGCAAATGCCAAATCGTTTATTAAGGTGTCTGTAATTGTTCTATTACTGTTGATTTTAATATAGTCTACATGCCAATGATCGTCGTTGGTAAGCATGGTAACTTTATTAATAAAACGAAACTGAAAATTACTAGTTAAATAAATGGGATTAGTAATTGGAATTAGTACTTGTTTAAAATCAGTGGAGCTTGTACCTTCTTTTGACCAAACTTTATTCCATAAGCCGTTATTTAATTTAAAAAAAAGCATTAGAGAATCATTCAAATCTGGCTCAAATCCATAACCACCCGGTTGATAATAAAAACTAAGATAAA
>CAIWHF010000005.1 GCA_903912405.1 uncultured Bacteroidota bacterium
ATTCTAGTTTATTTTAGATTAAAAAAGTCCCGCAGTAAACTGCGGGACTTTTTTATTATTGCTATTTTTTTAAACTCCAAAATATTCTATTATACAAGAACGTAACAACAATTCTTGCGTAATCATTTCCTCCGCATCTACACCTTGTGTTTGTTTATAATGAGGCCAACCTTCATCATCTCTGCCTTCAAATTCAAAGAACCCTCTGCTACTTAGTAAGGTACAAACGGCCACATGCATTAAATCTTGTTTTTGTTCTTTTGTAATTTGTTTATCTGTAGGCCAGCCCACTTCATTAAGGCCAATTAAAAATAAGATGGCTTCCATATTTGGCTTTTTGCCAAATCGCTCTACCAACATAAATTCAACCAAAGGCCATTTTTCAAAATTCGTTTCCATAAAAATATTATCGTGCATCAAAATCTAAAAAAACTGTTGCGCTTGTAGGGTGAGCTTGACAAGACAAGACAAAACCTTTTTTGATTTCATCTGCTTCTAATGCATAATTTACTTCCATTGATACACTACCTTCTAATACTTTTGCTTTGCAGGTACAACATACACCACCTTTACAAGCATAAGGCAAATCGGCACCTTGCTGTAATGCCACATCTAAAATGGTATCTCCTTCAAAAGGAACATCCATCTCTAAGGTTACACCATCAATGCGCACTTTCACTTTGCTTACTTCATTAACAGCAGTAGCATTTGTTTCTTTTTGTGAAGCTGTAGTGGTTTTTTGTTGACTAGGCGATGTAAATAATTCAATATGAATTTTACTACTATCAAGCCCTAATGTTTGTAACGTATTTTTTACTTCTAAAATCATTGCTTCTGGTCCGCAAATAAATGCTTCCGTAAGCGTAGCAACATCAAAAATACCTTGCGAAAATTCTTTACATTTTTGATCATCAATTCTACCATTCATGATAGGCAAATCAACAGCTTCTCTACTTAATACATGATTTAAAGACAATCGAGAAACATATTTATTTTTCAGATCTTCTAACTCTTCTCTGAAAATAATACTTTGTCTAGATTGATTGCCATATAGTAAGGTAAAACGGTCTTGGTCATTGTTAGTTAAGCCTGCTTTAATCATACTCATCATAGGCGTAATTCCACTTCCTGCAGCAATTAATAAAGTATGTTTAGCTTGATCATTACTTTTAGAAACAAAGTTGCCCATTGGTGGCATCATTTCTAATACATCGCCTAGTTTTAATTGTTGTACAGCATACGTTGAAAATAAACCTTGTTCTACTTGCTTTACAGCTACTTTGATAAGGGACTCTTGAGGTGCTGAACAGATAGAATAGGATCTGCGTATTTCTTGCCCATCGATGGTTGCTTTAATCGTAAGATATTGACCTGGAGTAAACGTAAATGTACTTTTAAGTTCCTCCGGAATTTGAAATCCAATAGCTACACAAGTTGCGGTTTCGCGGCTAATACTGACTACTGGTAAAGCATAAAATTTTGTACTCATAAGTATTTATTTGTTTTCTAGCAATGCATCTAATGCATCTTTATTTATTAAGTTAAAAATAATTTGACCATCAGGTGTAATGGATGGTTGTTGACATGCAAATAGTTCGTCAATCAAAAGTTGTTGTGCTTCTTGATGGTTGATAGGTAAGGTAGTTCTTGAAAATTGTTTAGCCATTTGCACCATCAAGCGTTCTACGCTACTAGAATGAATATCATCTACAGCATGTTTTAATTGCTCTAATAATGTTTCTAATATTCTAGTTTCTTCTCCTTGTTGTAATCCACTAGGTGTGCCCTTGATTATAAATTCTTTAGCGTCGTTAGAAGCAATATCAAAACCAATTCTTCGTAAGTCTGGTAAAATTTCCTCTAGCAATATAGCATCAGATGGGGCTACTGCATAGCTTGTTGGAAATAATAATTGTTGTGACACCAATTGCTCTTTTTCATAATCTGTTTTCAAACGTTCATACCAAATGCGCTCTTGTGCTCGTTTTATATGAATGAGTATCAACCCAGATTTAACCGTTGATACCAAATAGGCACCTTGCACCATTAAAACGGCATTGGAAGTAGTTGCTACTTCATTATCTAATATTAATTCTGGCGCTTGCACAGCAAGATCAGGTGCTGAGGGTGCATTAATGGCATAAAGTTCTTTCCATTTTTCTAAACCATCTTTTTTATCAATGAAATACGTTTGGTTTTTTTGTTGAAATGCTTGTTGCAAATAACTTGTACCAGCGGCGTTAGATTGTTGATCACTTGTATTTTGCAAGGACGGTAAATGCTGAATAGCTGCATTTAGAGAAAAATCTAATGAAGGGGCAATATTGAAACGTGCTAAGGCATGTTTGATGGCAGCTTGAAGATAGGCATACATTAATCGATCATCTTCAAATTTGACCTCTTGTTTAGTAGGGTGCACATTGACATCTACACGTGTAGGATCTATTTCTAAAAACAAAACGTAGAAAGGAAACGATTCTTTTTCAATTAAACTCTCATAAGCTTGCATTACAGCATGATGCAAATAAGCATTTTTTATAAAACGATTATTGATAAAGAAAAATTGATTGCCTCTAGTTTTAGTAGCTGATTGAGGCTTTCCAATAAAGCCTCTAATTTTCAACACCTCTGTTTCTTCTTCTACAGGCACTAAATTCTTTTCTAAATGGTTGCCAAGCAAACTCACTATTCGATGCTTCAGGGTGCCTGCTGTTAAATTAAATTGCTCAACTTGGTTATTCCAAAACTTAAATTGTATAGCTGGATAGGCTAAGGCAATTCTTATAAACTCATCTAAGTTGTGTTTTAATTCGGTCGTAGTACTCTTTAAAAAATGTCTACGAGCTGGTACATTAAAAAATAAGTTCTTTACACTAATGCTAGTGCCTTTATTTACAACAACAGGTTCTTGAGTAATTACTTGCGTGCCTTCAATAATAATTTTTGAACCCATTTCATCCTGCGCTCTCTTCGTTTTGAGCTCTACTTGAGCTACTGCTGCAATGGAAGCTAAAGCTTCTCCTCTAAAACCCATCGTGCGTATGGTAAACAAATCTTGGATGTTTTTAATTTTAGACGTTGCATGTCGCTCAAAACTCATGCGCGCATCGGTTGGGCTCATCCCAATGCCATTATCTACTACTTGCACTAATTCTTTACCCGCATCTTTTATGATGAGTTGTATTTCGGTAGCCTCGGCATCTAATGCGTTTTCCATAAGCTCTTTTACAAGCGAAGAAGGTCGTTGCACAACCTCCCCTGCCGCAATCTGATTGGCTATATGATCACTCAATAAATTGATTACATCCGACACGAATAAAAATTTTTACAAAGGTACTACCTATTGCTTAATGATGCATGCTATTCAAGTATTAAAATACCCTAAAGAATAGAAATTTTGTTATTTTTATAGCGTCACAAACATATTTGAATCCCTTTACCCTATTTTTGATACATGCATAATAAATTAACTTTTGTTGCTTTAATAGCAGGTCTTTTGTTGCTTACTTTTCCAAGTGCAGCCCAGTCCGACCAAGCCTCTAAATGGGCAGATAGTGTTTACCAAAAATTAAATACCCGAGAGCGTATTGGCCAAATGATTATGGTGGCCGCTTATTCTGGTACTAAAAAACAAAACGACTCTTTAATTAGACACTATATTAAAAACAAGCAAATTGGTGGGGTCATATTTATGCAAGGTGGTCCTGTAAGGCAAGCACGCCTTACCAACGAATGGCAAAGCAGTGCCCAAGTACCTTTACTAATTGCCATGGATGCGGAATGGGGTTTAGGAATGCGTTTGGATAGTGTAAAAAATTTTCCAAAACAAATGCAATTAGGCGCTACTCAAAACCCTGCATTTGCCTATCAAATAGGGGCTTCTATTGCTCAACAATGCAAGCTATTAGGTGTTCATATCAATTTCGGACCCGTAGTAGATGTCAACAATAATCCGAACAACCCAGTTATTAATTTGCGCTCTTATGGCGAACATAAAGAAGAAGTGGCTCGCTTTTCTGAAGCCTATATCAAAGGACTACAAGACAATGGTGTAATGGCTTGTGCCAAACACTTTCCGGGTCATGGTGATACCGATGCTGATTCTCATAAAGAATTACCTGTCATTACGAAATCTAAAGAATCTTTAGAAGCAGTAGAACTATATCCTTTTGCAAGAGTGATAGCCAGTGGCGTGCAAAGCATCATGGTAGGTCATTTGCAAGTACCTGCCCTTGAGCCTAATGAAAAATTACCGGCCACCTTATCTCCGGCAATTGTATCGAACTTGCTTAAAAAAGAAATGCACTTCAAGGGATTAGTGATTACCGACGCTTTAAATATGCAAGGTGTTGCCAATTATTATCAACCAGGAGAAGTAGATTTAAAAGCATTCCAAGCAGGCAATGATATTTTATTATTCTCACAAGATCCTGAAAAAGCAATCAACAAAATTGAAGTAGCTGTAAAAGAGAATGCAGCTTTAGCTACTGCCTTATCAAATAGTGTACACAAAATATTAATGGTCAAATACCAATATGGATTAACGCATCTGAAAAAAATTGACACGATAGGATTAGTAAAAAAATTAAATAGTACTACCGACAAAATTAATAGTGCTATTGCCCATCAAGCAATTACAGATGTAAAAGGCAATGCCAAAGAACTCTTAAAAAACGGAGAGCATATCCATTTGATATACCTTCATAAAGCTATTGATAGCACGCTAGAAAAAAGCGTATCTCAAAATTCGAAAATTAAATATCACCCTAAAATAGAACTAGCTGCTGCAGCTCAAATAATTGATACCGCTACAAATCCGATTGTTATTGCTATTAATGGTTATAGCCCATATCCAAATAATAATTTTGGCCTCAGCAATGATGAGCTTAACTTTTTGTCTAGTATTCAAAAAAATAAAAATGTTTGTCTAGCCTTTATTGGCAACCCCTATGCTATTCGATTTGCTCCTAAAGCAAATGCACTGCTCATTACATACGAATCCAATATTTATACCGAAACGGCTTTTATAGACTTCCTGACGAAACCTTTTCAAAATAATAGCACATTACCTATAACGCCTATTGGATTTGAATAAGGATATGAAATTACCTATACGCATACTTTACCTACTAATACTATTGATAGTTGGCAATACCTTGCATGCGCAAGAAAAATTGTTGTATCAATTAAAACCTGCTAGTAGCTTTTCTGAGGTTGGTGTTGTTTTTGAAAATGAATTAAATCAAATTGACAGCTTGATGAAGCGCGCTATAGATGCGGAAGTTTTTCCTGGAGCACGCATACTAGCTGCAAGAAATGGAAAGGTTTTTTTCAATAAAGCCTTTGGTACTTTAGATGGTAATGAAGAAAACCCTGTAAATTTAAAAACCGTATACGACCTCGCATCGATTACTAAAATAGCAAGTACCACATTAGCTATTATGCGTTTATACGAACAGGGGAAAATTGATCTTAATAAAACCTTAGGAGATTATTTACCCATTACAAAAGGCACCAATAAAGAATTTTGTTTGCTTAAAGATTTGTTGACGCATCAGGCGGGCATGAAAAGTTGGATTCCTTTTTATAAATTTTTTAAAGACTCCAGTGCAGATTTTAAAGAAGGTATTTTCAATAATTATAAAACTAAAACTTTTGCAGTTGAAGTAGCTAAGGATCTTTTCATGAATGCTAGTTACAGAGATACCATTTGGAAAATGATTCTTGAAAGTCCATTAGAAAATAAAGGCAAAATGGTTTACAGCGATTTAGACTTTTATTTTCTGGGTGCTATTATTCAACAACTTACTGGCAAAACCCTTGATCAGTATGTGTTTTCCGAATTTTATGAACCCATGGGTTTAAGAAAAACCGGCTATAAGCCTTTATCTATTATGGATGAATCTTATATAGCGCCAACAGAAAATGATACTGTTTTCAGAAAACAGCTTATCAAAGGTTTTGTTCACGATCCTGGTGCTGCATTGTTTGGTGGTGTTGCAGGACATGCTGGTTTGTTTTCTAATGCGGCTGAATTAGCAGCGCTTATGCAAATGTTATTAAACGGCGGTAGTTATAAAGGCCGAGTGTATTTTAAAACCAGTACCATTCAATTATTTACTAGTTATCAATCTACTATTAGTAGAAAAGGATTTGGCTTTGATAAACCTCAAGCAAATGCAAATGATGCTGGGCCATGTAGCAACCACTGTAGCGCCTACACGTATGGCCACCAAGGGTTTACGGGCACCTGTGTATGGGTAGATCCTGGTCAACAGTTGGTATTTGTTTTTTTATCTAATAGAGTATTCCCCTATGAAAACAGTGCTATAAACAAATGGAATATTCGCAGCTTAGTACAAGATTATATTTATAAATCATTAGATGTTCCTGAAAATAAAGAACGTAAACTACTATATGATCAACAAATGAATAGCAAATAATAAAAGACCCACTGGTTAGTGGGACTTTTTTATTTTATACATTAAATCGGAAATGCATTACATCTCCATCTTGTACGACATACTCTTTACCTTCAATGCGTAATTTACCTTTATCTCTTGCACCCGACTCTCCACCAAAAGCAATAAAATCATTGTAGGCAATTACTTCTGCTTTAATAAAGCCTTTTTCAAAATCGGTATGAATTACACTAGCTGCTTGCGGTGCTTTCCATCCTTTTTGAATGGTCCATGCTCTTACTTCTTGTACACCGGCTGTAAAATAAGTAGCCAAATCTAATAAGGTATATGCTACTCTAATTAATCTATTCAAACCGGGTTCTTTCAAGCCATATTCCGATAAAAATAACTCTTTATCTTCTTGTGCTTCCATTTCTGAAATTTGAGCTTCAATAGTATTGTTCATCACTATTACTTCAGAACTCTCTGCGTGTGCAGCGGCTATTAAAGCTTCTGAATATGTATTACCCGTATGAATTGAAGACTCATCTACATTGGCTACAAACAATACCGGTTTTTGAGTAAGTAAGAAAATATCAGCAATAGCTTCTAAATCTTCTCCTTCTAATCGCAAGCCTCTTATATTCTTACCTTCTGATAATTGCTTTAAGCATTTATTAA
>CAIWHF010000006.1 GCA_903912405.1 uncultured Bacteroidota bacterium
AAAGAAATTAATTATGAAACACAAGAAAGTGCAATTGTACTAATTAATTCCGGAACTTAAAATGACAGTTTCTTTATCATTTGCATTAATGATGTTAATGGCAACAATATTAATGTTTGTTGTTATAGAAAATAATGACGATGAAGATAATTTTTAAAGGGTATACAAAATGTTAAAAATTTTTGAAATTTATTTTTATATGATTATATTTACTTTAACTATTGCTAGTTTTGCATTTTTACTAAAATTTTTTGTAAGCAATTAAAAAAATCCCCCTAAAGAGGGGGAAATACTCTAGGGAGATAATCTAGAGCAATTTTGTTTGATTTTCATTAATGCTTAAAACCAATATACAAAGGTTACCATGCCATTACCTAAAATGTCAAATGTACTGGGCGATGTACCGTTAAACAAAAGTTTTTCAACTAAAAAAATTGTAAAGAATAAAAAATTAACCCCAATTAAAAATAATAAAAAATTATTTGTTTTAGATACAAACGTATTGATGCATGATTCTACGTCTTTGTTTAGATTCCAAGAAAATGACGTATATATTCCAATGGTAACTTTAGAAGAACTTGATAATCATAAAAAAGGAATGTCAGAAGTTTCTAGAAATGCTAGGCAAATTTCCAGAACGCTTGACGCTTTAATAAAAGATATTGCAGAAAATTTTATTGATACGGGGATACCCCTATCAAGACTTGGCAATAATGATGCAAAAGGCAATTTATTTTTTCAAACAACATTACAGCCAGCAAAACTACCTGAAGGATTGCCAGAAGGAAAAGCTGATAATCAAATTTTAGGAGTCGTTCTTGCTTTAGCTAAACAATACAATAACAAATCTGTGATTTTAGTATCAAAAGATATTAATATCCGAATAAAAGCTAGAGCCATAGGATAAAATGCAGAAGATTATTTTATAGACAATGTATTAGAAGATACAGATCTTCTTTACTCTGGAATGCAGCAATTGCCAAATGATTTTTGGTCTAAACACGGCAAAGGGCTTGAATCATGGCAAGAAAGACATAACAATATTAAGCATACATTTTATAGTGTAACTGGTCCTTATGTTCCTACAATGCTAATAAATCAATTTGTTTTTATTGAGCCAAACAATGGTGAGCAAGCATTTAGTGCAAAAGTAAAAAAAATTAATGGGAAAACAGCAGTTTTACAAACTATTTGTGATTTTAAACAATCAAAAAATAATGTATTTAGTGTAAACGCTAGAAATAATGAGCAAAATTTTGCTCTTAATCTGTTAATGGATCCGGAATGTGATTTTGTTACATTGTTAGGGCCAGCCGGGACTGGGAAAACATTGTTAGCTTTGGCATCTGCATTGCAGCAAGTTTTGGAAAAAAAGATTTACAGCGAAGTAATAATTACTCGTGCCACTGTACCTGTTGGCGAAGATATCGGATTTTTGCCGGGAACTGAAGAAGAAAAGATGGGCCCTTGGTTTGGTGCATTTGATGATAATCTAGAAGTTTTAACAAAGAATCAAGGAGAGGCAGGGGATTGGGGGCGAGCAGCAACTCAAGAACTTATTAAATCAAAAATTAAAATAAAATCTATGAGTTTTATGCGGGGAAGAAGTTTTGTTAATAAATTTTTAATTATTGACGAGGCTCAAAATTTAACCGCAAAACAAATGAAAACATTAATTACGCGTGCTGGCTCTGGGACTAAGATTGTATGCCTCGGAAACATAGCTCAGATTGATACACCATATCTTACTGAGGGATCTAGCGGGTTAACTTATGTAGTAGACAATTTCAAGAATTGGGCGCATGGAGGTCACATAACCCTAAAAAAGGGAGAGCGGTCAAGGCTTGCAGATTATGCAAACGAAGTATTATAAAAATAACCCCCAGTAATGGGGGTTATTTTATTTGTTATTAAAATACTTGTTATACAGTTCTTTCCCTTTATCGTAAATAGTATCCCTATTTTCGTATAAATCCTGAGCTCCAAGAGCAAGACCTCCAACAAGGCCTGCCGCGCCAAGAGCAGCGCCAACAGGAGGGGCAATCATTCCTGCTGCGGCAGCGGCAGGAGCTAAAGACATTAGCCCCGCTAATGCCCCAGTACCATGTTTTACAGTAGATGCAACATCCCCATTTTTTGCATCATTATAAGCCTGATTTACATCGTATGGTATAGCCGCTGCTGTTAATGGTGTAGCGACCTTGTTAAATATTTTTCCGCTAGCTCTGGCTATATTTGCCATTTTCCCCGAATTTTCCCCGATATTAGTGGCTGCATTTTGCAACCCTACAGGCAATTCTGATGCGGAATCAGCAAGCTTCCCACTTAGTCTAGCTTGTCTTGCAGTTAAATCAGATAAAGCATTTGCTGATTTATTCGCTTCTGATTGAGCTTTAACTAAATTTGCTGTTGCCTCTGCTCTTGGTTTTTCTATGCTGCTTTGAACTGCTAATTTTGCCTTTTCAACATCGGATATTTTTTGAGAATTTGCAGCTTGCTCAGCTTGCATTTGAGCTAATTTTGCCCTTTGTGCCGCCGGGTCTAAAACTAAAGGGCTTTCTTCAACGTGAATTGCATTTGGCTCAATTGCTTGCATTCTAGTAATGTTTTTTGCATTTTCAGGAATCATTTGTTGTTGCACCGCGCTCATGCTTGGATTATTTGACGCTTGAAAATCTGTAGCGCCAAATTTTTTTGCATAATTTGCCGTAGCATCCCCTCCAGCAGGCTTAGGCGTAAGTTTTGGCTCTTCCATGACTGGAGCGGATTGATTCTTATATTGCTCTGGCAAATAATCATTTACAGCCTTATCGCTATGCATATAGTCATGATATGCCTTTGCATCATTTAAATTTTGTAAATTTTGCGCATGTTTGTCTTGAAGTTCATTAAGTGTTTTATTTACTAAGTTTAAATTATCTTGAACATTTGTAAATTTTGATGGCAAAGTGCTAAATTTATTTGCTTTATATCCAGCATACCCAGATGCCGCTGTTCCAACGCCCATACCAATTGAATTGCCGGTATCATCCCGTTGATTGTCTTGTTCTTCCGGCTGGGAAGAAGGAGTTTCTTGCGCAGTATCTGTAAAAAGACTTAATCTTTTGCCTTTTGCTTGGGCTGGCTCAAATTCTTGCTGTTCTGTTTGAGCAAAATTTTTTGAGTCATTTCCGTCAGATGGTATATCTAGCAATTCTCCTAAATTACGGGACATAATTAACCTCCATTATTTTGTTTTTTAGAATTTTTAGGCGACATAATATTGCTATATTGTTTTGAATATTCGTCTGCGATTTCTTTGTGTTTTCCCACAACTTGTTTCCACCAATCAGAATTTACAATTTGATGGTTGGCTGCAACTGGGTTTAATTGATCTCCGTATTTGCTAGATAAAACTTGATATCCATTATGCAAATCTTTATACATGTCTAGATTGTTTTCTACTTGGCTTAACGTGTGAAGCAATGTTGCTGGATTTGTATTTTGCGATATGGTGCCGGCAGTTAAAAGATTTGCCTCAGATGCTGGCATATTTCCTGTCGCATTCATGCCTTTTAACTTTGCATTTGCAAAGTTTGCGTTATCAATTGCCATTACTACCATTTGAGCAACTTTTTGCTCTTCTGGAGAATGTAGATTATTTAAAAACTTTTGCATTGGAAGCCCGATTGACCCTGACAAACTACCAAAATTACCATGGAATCCTTGATCTGCCGCAGCAACAATGGCATTCCCAATAGCGGGGAATTTATTCATATTGTTTACGACATTAGCAATCACCGCCCTATTTTCAGGGCTTTGTTGAGCATAATCTAAAAGCTGAGAAATATTTTGTTTGCCAGAGGTTTGCATTGCAGATTCTGGAGAGCCAAACTGGGAAACTTTTTCTACTCGTTCATTTGCCGATTTTTCTTTTTCTGCCCATTGATTTTTAGTAAATTCGTTGTAAGTAGCATTGGCAGGGATTTTTGAAAATCCCCAGTCATTAAACCCCATATTTTTAGCACTTGGGTCAGATGGGTCAAGCGGTATTTTATTTTTAAAATCTGTTTTCCCTTGCTGATTTTGTTGGTTTTGACTTCCATCGCCAACAATGCTTTTTGGGTTTACTCCCTGATCCCATAGGTTACCTTCAATCCTTGATAGCAATTTACCAACGGGAACCCCGCCATTTAACCCATTGGCTTTAATAACATTTTGCGGCAATACATCGCTTAATTTAGTTGCTGGATCTGCATTTAACAATTTAGGTGCGTCGCCACCAAACCACCAAGCCGCCCGATGGTTAAGGGCAGTGTCATCAAGGTTATTATTTTTTAAATAAGACGAATTTTCTTTTAAAAGAGCATTTTCATATTGAGAAGTAATAGCAGGGTCAGTACCATATCCGTCAGGCAAATTATACTTTTGTTGAATGGCATTGCGGGTGCTATCAATCATTCCTCCGGGGCCAACAGCAGAAGAAGTTTTGGATTTTTGACCCGGCGTCATTCCCTCTAAACTATGAGTAGCATTTAAAAATGAATCTGTTGTTATATTTCCTACTTTATTTTGTTCTGGCAGACCACCTTGCATTTGTTGCGCAGGAACTGTGTTTTGTTGCAGCATTTGTTGCGGCATACCCTGCCCGGGGCTAGGAGGGCTAGTAGGAGCGGTTGATCCTGAAAGCAATTGCATATCTGCTGGATTGGGATCGCGCCCCATGGAACGAGCAATATTAACTCGCTGTCCTGCCAATTCTTGAGTTTTTTGTTGTGTCCCAATTTCTGTTGCCAACGCTTTAGCTACAGAAGAATTGGGAGCAATACGCGCAACTTCGGCAGCAAACTCAGGAGTAATAGGAAGACCTTGATCACGTCTTTCAGCAACCATATCAGATGCTTTTTTATTTTGTCCTAATAGCAAGTTTGATTGAGCCATTTGCATTTTTAATTGCGCTATAGGCAATTGCTGAGCGCGGTCATTCTCAACATTTTCTCCAAGTGCCTCTGCCGCACTACCTAAGGATGCTGTAAACCCGCCTAATTGCGGTTTTGCAAAACCAGCAGCAACTTTAAACCAATTAGGGTTCTGATAGCGCTGCTGTAAAGCAGTCAAAGCAGTTTGCTGTGCTTCTTGCAATTGCTTTATACGGTCATCGTCAAGACCATACGTGTTAACGTTAGACAAATCCATAGAATTAGACAAACCGCCATAATTATTATCAGACATTATTTACTCCCAGATGGCAAGCCACCTTTATTTTTTGAAGCTGAACAACCATAAGAAGTTTTAGAGGTAATAGACCCTCCATTTGCTGCCCCACCAAAAGAACTCCACCAACATCCAGAATTAGGAACGGAAAGCCCTGTCCCGGAAGATCCCGAGCCCAAGGAATATTGGTTTGAAGGAGAGCTAGTAGACGAACAATCCCCAAATAAACTATTATAAACGCTTTTCGCCCCGCTAATTGCACTAGAAATAGGCGTATTCCCATTTGAATTAGGCGTAAATAATCCAAGGGCTGTAGATCCAACTGCCCCAGCCGTAGACAATGGAGACATGCACAATGTAGTTGTTGTGGATGTCGGAATATTTGCCCCAGATAACAAAGTAGAATACTTTGCAGCCTGCGAAAGTGGGAAACAGTACCCATTTTGTTGTATTTGTTGTTGCTGAGTTCCAAGTTGCGCTAAGGCGTTATTACATGTAACTCTGCTATTGGTTAATTGGGTACCAAGAGTTCCTAACCCAAGACCAGATTGGTTCATATTTTGTTGTTTTTGTGTTGCAGCGTTTAAAGCATTGTTATACCCAGATGCTTCCATATTAGCAATATTTGAATTTAAACATTGTATTGCATTAGCATTGACTTGCCCAAGAACTTGGGCTCCACGCTGCGACCCAAATTGCCCAGAGCCCACAGCGGCAGCTGTGGCCATAGGTGACAAATTTTGCTGTATATTCCTATTCGCAATATCAGACATGCTATTCACAGCACATTTGATATAAGGGTTCATATAGCACTTTGCCAATTGTGCTGTATTTATATTTGCCGAATTATTTAATAATTGTTGCCCTTGGTCAAAATAAGGATTTTGAGATTGAGCGGAATTAGCTGATTGCGTAAATGCTTGTTGCTGCAAAGGCTGCGCGCCTACATACCTACCTTGATTAATAGCAGTAAGGCCAGAATTAGCTATATTGGATAAATAATTATTATAATAATCAGGCGCTTTCGTTGATACTACTTGCGATGATTGTGCTATATTTGACATAATTTCTATCCTTTTTTAATATAATCTAAAGGTGATTTAGCTTTAGGTGGTATTTTATTTACTGGGGCATTTCTTTTGTGAGACCTTAATTTTTCTCTTAGCCCATCTAAAATTTTAGCGCCCTTTTTGTTATCACCTTTCCCTAAAGCAGTAACAAAAGATGCCGGGAAAACATATTCGCCGTCTGCTATTTTAGCAGCAATTGGGTGGTCTCCAATTTTATTATTATGTGGTATTTCATGCATAAACCCATCTAAAACATGTTTTCCAGCTTTGCTTGATCCGTCCCCTAACGCGGAAACGGTATCCGCATCCATAACATAATCACCATCATGAAGCATTGCCGGTATATCATCTGATTGCCCGGTACCTTTGCCGCATGCGTAATGCCCAGTTATTCCTGTAATAAACTCAGGGTGGTGCCCATCTGGTTTTTCATCTTCATATTTTCTGGAAAGACCGCCGCTTGCAAACCCATTAATTTTTAAATCAATGGGATCTTGAATTCCATTTTCATTTAATTGCGAATTTAATTGAGATTTGATATCTTGCAATGAATTAGATCCACAAAAATTAATATTAATTGGTGTTGGGGTTAATTTTAATTGCGGCTGAGCAATTGGCTGCAATGCATTAATGTTTTTATTGATTGGGCTATTATATCTAATTAGGCTTGTATCATTTCCTAGTCCATTAGAATTAGATGCATTTTTATTGGACTGGGATCCAATAGAATTTACAGGGGAATTAGACGTTGAATTTAACAAAGATCCGGTAAGTTTTCCAGCGGCATTCCCCGCCGCAGAAGCAATTTTATCTGTAAAAGGAGCAGAAGTTGATGCCAAAGAATATATGCATTGGCTATTAAATGCAGAAGGGATAGAAAGACCAGACCCTGCATTCCCTGCGTATGCGCCAATTGCGCCAGAACCTAAAGAATAAGGGTCAATACTTGACGCAAGAGAAGACGCAGAAAGGCCAGACCCTGCATTGTCCAAAAGCCCAGATGATGCGCCAGAACCCAAAGAATAAGGGCTAGATACATCTATTCCTGATGGTAATGAAAGACCAGAGCCTAAACTAGGGCTTAATGCTGAACCAACAGCTCCCGAAACACTATTGCCAATTGCACCAGCAATGTAACCTGTGCCTGCGCTAGTAAGTGCTTGCCCTAGATTTCCGCCATTTGCTAATGTACTTGCCCCATTAATTAACGGTATTAATTCAGGCTGACCCAATGCAACCGCTCCAATAGTACCTAATGTACCTATTGGGTTATTTAGGGCACCTTGTATTACATTCCCGGCAGTATTAGCAACAGAGCCAACAGCATTACCAATAGAGGAGGCAACAGACCCTGCGGCGCATCCTATAGCATCTACTACACCGCCCATTTTAACCCCCTAAATTAATAATAAAACGTGTTTCCCCTGATTTAATTTTTTGCGTCGTGTAATCAAAATTAGATATTGGAGGATTCATTTTAATAATTTTTAAAAGTTGTTCAATAGACGGGTCTTCCGATTGAACAACTAAATGCTTTAAATTCAATACATTTTTTGCATACACTAAAAAAAGTTTGCTATTTTCAACAAAATTTACCCCGATATCAGCGTTAAATGCTTTAACATAAGCAACTTTATCAGCTCCTTCTATTATTTCAAATAATGTATTTCCAAATTGTTTTGTTTTTACGTTAGGATGAGACAATTCTGCTAAAATAGCAGCCGACATTACATTAATGGGATGTGGCTGCGGAACGCTTTGTAACCATGTAAGTACAATTTGTCCCAAATTAAGTTTTTGTTTTTTTGAATCTACAGTCATTTATTGCCTCGTCTTAATTTGTGGATATAGACATAATTCCAACCATTTGCTCTGCCCAATCTTGCCAATTATTAAAATTTCTAGCATCTGGAACGCCAGACTGTAGGAAATAACCTATCCCATTAAGCCCACTTACCCAATCTTTCCAATTTTCTTCTTCAACATAACCTAATTGATTGGGCGCAAATAATTCATTCATTAGTTTAACATATGTAGGCCAATCCATGCCGCGAGGATCATAAGAAATAGACATTATGGGTTCGCCGTTCCGCGTACATCGCCTGTTTCTATAGAGAATAATATTTTACCCATAAAATAATTTCCGCCTGACACATTACTTGTAAATCTGACGCGCATTTCTCTACGCTGTTCTTTCATGTCAATTTTTAAAATTGATGGATCAAAATTATAAGCTATTGATTGATAATCAATATCATTTGCGTAGCCTTTACCCGTAATAATTACATTCATCGAACCAGATTGTATAAAATCAGGCTCCACTCTTTCGCATCTTGTCCAAAAATTGTCGCCTGCTCCTTGAACATTTCCTACTAATCCAGTTCCTGTAGAAAGAACATTAGTTTCAAAATAGGATTCAATCGCATCTGTGTTATTGCCATAAATAGCATCAACACCTTTTTCGTGTTGCCAAATGGTATATTTACCAGATATATTTTGCTCCCATCCGGCCCAAATTGGTTTTCCAAATACTTCTGAAAACACGCCGGCAGACCGACGAGCACCTAAAGCGCCGCCAGCATCGTACCAACATTTTTCTCTAACATTGTAAATAATTGCATTATTGCATTCTGTACTGCTTCCAGAAGGGTAAAACCACCATATTTCACCAAATCTAGGAACTTTAGACGCCCATACTTTTTGCCTTTGATTGTAATTAATGTTATCAAAGAAAAAATTCATGTTTTGGTTGTTGGGTATTTCTTGCACAACTCCGTTGTACATCAAAAATCTATCTGTTCCTATCCAGTAATAAAGACCATCATATTCAATGACAGATTGACTAGACATAATAGAAGATTGTTGACTAATTAAATCGTACTTCCAATAAATTGTAGATGTGCCAACTGCCTGAGGAGCATAACTTACCCTAACCAAAGAGTCCAAAGTCAAAAATAACCCCGAAGGAGATGTCGTACCGCCTCGCAATGGCAATCCCTTAACAACCTTGGTTGATGCAATATTATTTGCATTAGAATCTGCCGAAGTCCAATTATTAAAATTTCCAGCAGAACAATTTTGAATTAATCCATTATTACCATATACAAAAAGATATGGATAAAGCATAACAACTCCGCCAGAAACGTTGATGTTATTATCAAAAGTTAAAGAAACTGTCCCACTTGCCGTAGCATTTGCACTTAAAACAACTGTCCATACTCCAGAAACTAAACTAGAGGAAACAATTGTTGTATTAGAAGGTATACCAGCTCCTGTAACGCTAACACCTGCCCCCATTGCTACATTAGTTGTTGAAAATGTTACGCTGGAAGATCCACTTGTTGTTGTTCCTGTTGCTGTAAAAATCCCAACTGGAGATAATGTAGACCCAGTAAATTCACCTAGCATTGGCCGGGTATTTACTGAGGATGTAATATCGGCTAAGTTTTGCCCCGGGTGCGCAATTAAATTATTTTTCCCAGTGCCATAAGGATCATAGCCAATATCCATTTGCCATAATGTCAAATTATTAGGAGCATAAGTTGTTAATGTTGTTACATACCCAGAAAATCCTGATCCTGAACCGCCAATTGAAGCTGCGCTAATATTAATTGATTCATTTATTACATAACCTGTACCGCCAGAGGTAATAGTGACAGAGAACACTTTATTGCTAGAAACAACAACAGTGGCTAATGCGCCAGATCCTAAAGAAGCAGTAATAGGTACGCTAGTATATGTCCCATTAGCATATCCAGAACCTTGATTTGTAATAGTTACAGTTTGTATTTGCCCTGAGACAATGATTGCAGAGGGTCCTGTTCCTATTGCAGCAGTATTATTGGTTATCCATTGTTCAATACCAGAATTGTATCCAGAAACAATATAGTTCAGCCCATTAACGGCGCTCATTACCATGCCGCGAGAAATTCCCGTTGCATTCTGAAATGACGCAAAATATCCACCCATTTTTTTAGGCCTACCATACTGAAATCTAACCCATTTCCCATCGACATAGGAAGTAGAAGAAAGATATGTTGTATCTCTCTGTATCCCGGGCTGAGCCTGCAAAGAAACAACTTTTAAAGTCATTAGAAAGCTCCGCCGTTAATTCCTACTGGCAACAATAGCCCTGACGATGTCAATGTGCCAGCATTGACTCCTGATATAGCAAATCCCAATTGATGCGATGCAGCCAAATACAAGCCAGAAGTTGAATCGCTAGCAAAAGACAATGATGGAGCAGCGTATGACCCATTCCCTAGGGTTAATGCATTGATTGTTGAAGATGTAGATGTTTGTGAATTATAAACATTTGTCCCGTCACAAATTGCAATAACTGTCTGACCTTGCGCCAAAGAAATAGAACCGGCAGCAGCCGCTGTTTGAAATGTAAGAGAGTAACTTCCAGTAGTATTGTTTTGGAATGAATACAACTGAACTGTTGATGGCAAGATAATTGTTGCATTAGATACCAATGCACCTTGGTATTGTTGAATAGTATTTGATGCTTGTGTATTAGTTAATGTAGTTGTGCCGCCTGTTGTAGAAATAACCAATTGTGTGTAAGCAAATGTTGAAGACCTTCCATATGCATACGAATACCAAGAAGATGTATTAGAAACAATAACAAAAGATTCCCCAATTTGTAATTGAGCATTTGCATTGCCATCAATGGTATTAGAGCCATTTAAAGCAATAGTCAATATGCCAGTGCCATCATTTTTTACAATTACATACCACCCCAATGAAACTGTATTTGCAGCAGGCAAGGTAATTGTCCCAATTCCTCCAGTCCAAACATAAAAAGAAGATTGAGCAATCCCAGTAATTAAAAAATTGGAAGAGACTGTGGTTATTGGGCTAATTGTATTTAAAGTGGTTGATGCGGCTTGCATCCCATATCCCGCCAAAACAGAAGCATTTGCCGACGAAGTGCCAGCCCCAAATTGAACAATTCCCCAAATGCCATTGTTTGTTGAATTGTCCTTTACGTATATGTACTGAGCCACCCCAGAATTAACAACTACTAATGTGTTGCCAGAATAATCAACTACAGTAAAAGGATTTGACCCAATGTTTTTAATTAAAACGGACTGCCCCGAAGAAACCTGAGCAGCAGAAGGCATTGCTAATTGCAAGTTAATTGCAGTAGCTGTTACTTCAATAATATTTGCTACAATATTCCCTGAATTCCCATTAACAGGCCAGTCAAGAGTAGTGTTTGAACTAATAGATATGCTTTCATAACTTACTTGAGTTGGCGATATTGTTGAGCCAGTATAGGGATTAACATATGTTGTCATATTTACCTCAGTTAATTTTCACCAGCTACGGCCTGACGATCAATAATTCTCATTATGTCCTCAGATTTTAATGCTTTCATAGCTTCATTATATTTTTGCTCAAAAATAGTTCTTTGATCATTTTTAAGAAAAATCATTGCCTGCAATAATGTCCCAAATAAAATAGCATTTGGCGCGTTTTGTGTAAGCCAATTTGTTTGGTTTGTTGAGCTTAATGGAGATATACGTTCATAGTATAACA
>CAIWHF010000007.1 GCA_903912405.1 uncultured Bacteroidota bacterium
CTCATAGTGTACAAAAGTAATGGAATTAAACTTGCTTTAATACAGTATTAAAGAAATAAGTTCGATTTGAAAATCTTCACACTGATAGCTAATAAAATAACACCAAAGAATTTTCTCACCACTAAAATTCCAGACGGTCCTAATAAACGCTCTAGGAAATTGAGCGAACGAAGCACAATGAAGATAACCACTAAATTGACTCCAATACCCAATAAAATATTATAGGCATGGAAGTTGGCTTTTAAAGACATAATGGTAGTAAGCGTGCCCGACCCAGCAATAATTGGAAAGGCAATTGGCACTAAATTACCGGATTTCAAATTAGCATCACTTTTAAAAAACTCTAAACCCAAAACCATTTCCAAGCCTAAAATAAAAATAACGATAGAACCCGCAATGGCAAAGGAGGCAATATCGATTCCCATAAAGGCAAGTGCTCTCTCGCCAATTAAAAAGAATAAATACATTAAAACACCGGAAACAAAGGTGACCATACCAGCATGAATGTCTCCCATCTTGTTTTTTATAGCAATAAGGACCGGAATGGAACCTAACATATCAATGACCGCAAATAGGGTTAAACTTACCGTAACCACTTGAGATAAACTTACTATTGATAAAGAATCCATAACACCAATTTGATGCAAAGATAAAGACTTCCAGTAATCCATACGTTAAACTAAAAAAATCAAATATCTTTGTATAAATTTCTATCATGTCTATTCCTTCTTATCAACATACCCTTACAGAACGCTTTATGCGTTATGTTCAAATAGATACACAAAGTGATCCCAATGCTACTACCCATCCAACTACAGAAAAACAAAAAAACCTAAGTGCGCTCTTACAGCAAGAACTCATAGCTATGGGCATTAGCGATGCTGTTACCGATGAATTTGGCTATGTATATGCAAGTATTCCGGCAACAACTTCAAAGAAAGTACCCGTTTTATGTTTTAGTGCACATGTAGATACGGCACCGGATTGTAGTGGTACGAATGTAAAACCTATCCTACATAAGAATTATACCGGCGCACCGCTTATTTTACCAGATGATCCTAAAGTTATCATCACAACCGAACAACACCCGTATTTAAAAAACCGAATAGGCGATGATATCATTACGGCAAGTGGCACAACCCTTTTAGGGGCAGATGATAAAGCGGGTGTGGCAATTATCATGGATCTAGCTAATTATTTAATTACTCATCCTGAATTGGAACATGGCCTTATCAGAATATTATTCACCCCAGATGAGGAAGTAGGAAAAGGTGTAGCTAAAATTGACATGCAACAATTAGGCGCCGACTTTGGGTACACTTTAGATGGAGGAGAACGCGGCCATTTGGAAGGAGAATCTTTTTCTGCAAATAGTGCTAAAGCAAAGTTTAAAGGCATTAGTGCTCACCCAGGATATGCAAAAGGTAAAATGGTTAGTGCTTTAAAAGCAGCAGCTCATTTTGTAAATCTATTACCGCTTGAATCTTGGTGCCCAGAGGCAACGGAAGGAGATGAAGGCTTTGTGCATCCAATGCACATGGACGGTGTTTTGGAAGAAGCAACCGTTCAGTTTATTGTGCGCGATTTTGACACTCAAAAACTACTAGAACACGAAGATAGATTGCGCACGCTCTTAAAAGAGACAGAACGTGCTTTCCCGGGCATAGAAACATCCTTGACGGTGCAAGAGCAATATAGAAATATGAGAGAAGTGCTGGATCAATATCCAGAAGTAATGGAATATGCAGCACAAGCTTATAAAAAAGCAGGTGTTGATCCAGAAATAATGAAAATTAGAGGCGGTACGGATGGCTCTCGCTTATCTTTCATGGGTCTTCCCTGCCCTAATATTTTTACCGGAGAAATGGGCATCCACTCTAAACAAGAATATGTGAGTGTACAAGACATGGAAAAAGCATGCGAAATCCTTGTTCACTTAGCACAAATATGGACCAACGAATCTAAATAACATTTTATGAGCACTAATAATAGATATAATTTAAGAGGGGTATCTGCACAAAAAGAAGATGTGCATAAAGCTATAGCCAAATTAGATAAAGGACTTTTTCCTAATGCATTTTGCAAAATATATCCAGATTATTGGGGTGGCGATGAGGCTTATTGCAATATCATGCATGCCGATGGCGCAGGCACAAAATCTTCGCTAGCATATATTTATTGGAAAGAGACTGGCGACTTAAGCGTATGGGAAGGTATTGCCATAGACTCCATTGTCATGAATATCGACGACATGTTGTGCGTGGGTGCTGTAGGTCCTTTTACGTATTCATCTACCATTGGTAGAAACAAAAATTTAATTCCTGCTGAAGTAATATCCCGCATCATCAATGGCACCCAAAGCTATTTTGATACGCTCGCACAATATGGCATACAAGTTCATTTAATGGGTGGAGAAACAGCCGATGTAGGCGATGTGGTGAGAACCGTAATTGTAGACGGCACCATGTCGTGTAGAATGGAACGTAGTAAATTAATAACTACAGAAAAAATGGATGTGGGCGATGTTATTGTTTCATTGGCAAGCTATGGTCAAGCTAGCTATGAAAACACCTACAACAGTGGCATGGGAAGCAACGGATTGACTAGCGCTCGACATGAAATGCTACAAAAGATATACAAAGAAAAATATCCAGAAAGCATAGATCCTAATGTGCCAGATGAAGTAGTCTATAATGGCAAACATCTCTTAACCGAAATGACAACAACCGGTCTAGATATAGGCAAGATGATTTTATCTCCTACCCGCACCTATGCGCCTGTAATTTTAGAAATCATTCAACAACATTTCGATCAATTACATGGGATTGTGCATTGTAGTGGTGGTGGACAAAGCAAATGCTTACATTATTTACCAAAACCACTGCGCATCGTTAAAGATAATTTATTACCAATACCTCCACTGTTCCAACTTATTCAATCGAGTGCAGGAACCGATTGGAGAGAGATGTATCAGGTATTCAATATGGGACAACGCTTAGAAATTTTCACAGATGCAACCACTGCAGCTTCCATTATTGAAATAGCTAAATCGTTTAATATTGATGCTCAAATTTCTGGCCGTGTAGAAGCCAGCACTAAGAAAGAAGTAGTTATCGAAAGTCCATACGGACAATTTATTTACGAATAAGTTATTTGAAAAATAATTTTCTTAGGTAATAACTCAACAAACTCATAAGCCCTATGCTGAATAAAACAGCGGCATAGGGTCTAAGTTCTTTATCAGAGAACTCGCCTATCATCCAAACTGAATTAGCCATAATCCAAAAACAAATAGCCCAATTATGGATCCGCTCAGAGGTATTGCTCCAGGATTTAATTAATAAATAAAAAGCCATACTAAGTGTTGGAAAAATCATTACTAACGCTGGAACTTTGAATTCCATAACCCAACAACTATCCTTAATTAACCAAAGGAATATATGAGCATTTTCAAGACGTTTCAGATGTTGAATGGAAAAGCTTGCTTCAGAATCTTGCATAAAAGTTATTAATTTGATAAATATAGCTTAAAAAAAGCAAATATAGGTTGGCAATTTATAGAATGTATTATACCTTTGAGCCCTCTTAACTATTCACTTTAAACGAACATATACTATGAGTAAAGTAAAAGTTGCCATTAATGGTTTCGGTAGAATTGGCCGCTTGGCATTTCGTCAAATTTATAACATGGAAGGTATTGATGTAGTAGCGATCAATGATCTTACACAACCTCATGTATTAGCACATTTATTAAAATATGATACCGCTCAAGGTCGTTTTGGTGTTGAAGTAACCCATACCGATGATAGCATTGTAGTAGCAGGCAATACTATAAAAATATATGCTCAAAAAGATCCATCTCAAATTCCTTGGGGTGCGCATGATGTAGATGTTGTTTTAGAATGTACAGGATTTTTTACCGATGCAGATAAAGCAGCTGCTCATATTAAAGCAGGTGCTAAACGTGTAGTAATTTCTGCACCTGCAACTGGAGAAATGAAAACTATTGTTTTCAATGTTAATCACCATGAGTTAGATGGTTCAGAAACAATTATTTCTTGTGCATCTTGCACTACCAACTGTTTAGCTCCTATGGCTAAAGTATTGAACGATTCATTTGAATTAAAAGCAGGCTTGATGACTACCGTTCATGCCTACACTAATGACCAAAACACTTTAGACGGTCCTCACCCTAAAGGCGACTTAAGAAGAGCTCGTGCAGCTGCTGAAAATATTATTCCTAACTCTACCGGTGCTGCAAAAGCAATTGGTTTAGTATTACCAGCGTTAAAAGGCAAATTGGATGGTGTAGCGCAACGTGTACCAACAGTAACCGGTTCATTAACTGAATTGGTAACTGTTTTAGGTAAAAAAGTAAGCATCGAAGAAGTAAATGCTGCAATGAAAGCTGCTGCAAACGAATCATTTGGTTATAACGAAGATGAAATTGTAAGTAGCGATATTATTGGTATCTCTTACGGTTCTCTTTTTGACGCTACCCAAACTAAAGTAATCACTGTTGGAGAAACTCAAATGGTGAAAACAGTTAGTTGGTACGATAACGAAATGAGTTATGTATCTCAATTAGTAAGAACTGTAAAATATTTTGCAGGTTTAATTTCAAAATAAATCTTTTAAAAGCCCGATTCTTTCGGGCTTTTTTTTAAATCTTATTTAGTATGTCTTTCAAAAATTTCAACTTTAAAAATACCAAAGCCCTGGTAAGGGTAGACTTTAACGTGCCTATGAAAAATGGCATCATTAGCGATGATTCAAGAATAAAAGCGGCATTGCCAACTATAAAAAAAATAATAACCGATGGTGGCGCCGTAGTTTTAATGAGCCATTGGGGAAGACCCTTAAAAGACATAGAGAAAAAACCTACACTTACACTCGCTGATTTTTCTTTAGCACCTGTTGCAAAACACTTAAGTACTTTATTAGGGCAAGAAGTAACTTTCATTAGCGATTGCTTAGGTAAAGAAGCGCAAGAGCTAACGGCGTCCTTACAAATGGGACAAATAATCTTATTGGAAAATGTAAGGTACTATAAAGAAGAAGAAAAAGGAGCTATCGACTTTGCAAAACAATTAGCTTCTTATGGCGATGTATATGTAAATGACGCCTTTGGCACTGCACATAGAGCGCATGCAAGTACGGCAATCATAGCTCAATTTTTTGATAACACTAAAAAGACATTTGGATTTTTAATGGAGCAAGAAGTTCAGGCTGCAAATAAGGTAATGCACAATGCAGAAGCACCTTTCACCGCTATTATTGGCGGCGCAAAAGTGTCTGATAAAATATTAATAATTGAAAACTTATTGGATAGAGCACAACATATTATCATTGGTGGTGGTATGGCTTATACCTTCTTCAAAGCACAAGGTGGGCAAATTGGTAATTCTCTTTGCGAAGATGATCGTCTCGATATGGCTTTAGCTTTACTGACTAACGCAAAAAACAAAGGAGTTCAAATCCATTTGCCAGCAGATAGTATTATTGCCGATAAATTTGCAGCAGATGCTGCAACAAAAATTGCTGACAATACTAGCATAGAAAATGGATGGATGGG
The DNA here is from genome assembly GCA_903912405.1 of uncultured Bacteroidota bacterium. Classification (GTDB taxonomy): domain Bacteria; phylum Bacteroidota; class Bacteroidia; order Chitinophagales; family Chitinophagaceae; genus CAIWHF01. The sequence continues at coordinate 5,576 of CAIWHF010000007.1, forward strand.
TTTAGATATTGGTCCAAATGCCATTGCTCATTTTTCTGAAATTGTTGCCAATTCTAAAACAATATTATGGAATGGGCCAATGGGGGTGTTTGAAATGGAAGCCTTTCAAAATGGCACTAAAGCAATTGCAGAAGCGGTAGCTCAAGCTACTGCCAAAGGCGCATTTTCTCTTGTAGGTGGTGGCGATAGTGTTGCTGCTGTAAATAAATTTAATTTGGCCGACAAAGTAAGTTATGTAAGTACCGGCGGTGGTGCCATGCTAGAGTATTTTGAAGGGAAAGAATTACCTGGTATTGCTTCTATATTAGCCTAAATTAATCGCATAATACAAATAAAAACACCTTATATTTAAGGTGTTTTTTAGCATCTACAACTATGTGTGGAATTTGTGGCATTCTTCAATTTAATAAAGCAATTCAAACCCGTGAATTGCAGATAATGACGCATGCACTTCAACACAGAGGTCCAGACGATGCCGGTTATGTACTAAGCAATATCCATCAACCATCTATTGATTCCTTTCATGATGAAGATAGTGTAGCTGAGATTAAAACAG
>CAIWHF010000008.1 GCA_903912405.1 uncultured Bacteroidota bacterium
GTGCAAATGTTGATGTGGAGTTAGTTGCAGGCCGTGTTTTACATATTAAACCTGAGCAACAAATGGGTCTTACCGACGCTATAACAGATACTACTCAACTTCGCAAACGATAACAATTGGGGGCACTAACTTATCTGGAAATCTCATTTTGTCTGCTGTAAATGGGTATGAGTATTCAATAAATAACATTGCTTATTTTCCTTCTCTAACCTTAATACCTGCAAGTGGTACAGTCCCTAGTTCTATTGTTTATATAAGACTATCAAGTACAGCAGCTGCAGGAAGTGCAATTGGTTCAATAACAGTTGCGTCTAGTGCTGCTATATCAGTTACAGTCAACTTAGTAGGAACGGTTATTCCTTCACCATCATTAAATAGTAGTCTTACACCAGCATCAATTTGTAATAACGGTATTTTTTCTTATACGCCAACAAGCGCTACAACGGGTGCAAGTTTTTCTTGGTCTCGTGCGGCAGTATCAGGTATCAGCAATACAGCAGGTACAGGCACTGGTGCTATCAGTGAGGTGTTAACAAACAGCACTGCAAACACCTTAAATGTTGTCTATGCAATAACTACTTCTGCTAATGGATGTAACAATACTCAAAATGTTACGGTTGCAGTTCAGCCAACTCCAACCTTATCTACCTCATTAACAGCAACGGCAGGCTCTGGCAATGTATTCAACTATGTACCTAATTCGGCTACTACGAATATTACTGCAGCTGGATGGTCGCGTGCGGTAGTTGCGGGCATTAGCAATGCAGCAGCAAGCAGTGCATCGGGTATTATTAATGAAACGCTAATTAACACCACAGCAGCACCAGTGGTGGTAAGTTATGTGTATACCTTAGCGATAGGTGCTTGTACCAACACACAAACTTTAAATGTAACGGTAAATCCAAGACCAACATTAACGAGTGGTTTAACTGCAACTGCTATTAATAATACACCATTAACTTATACACCAACCAGTGCTACAACAGGTACTTCCTATTCTTGGTCACGTGCGGTAGTTGCGGGTATTAGTAATGCAGCGGCAACAGGTACAGGGTCAATTAATGAAACCTTAATTAATACAACGGCTAATCCAATCAATGTAACGTATGTTATTACGTTGACGGCTAATGGTGTAACGAATATTCAAAATGTAGTGGTTACAGTTTACCCAACACCTACCTTGAGTTCAAGTTTAACACCATCGGCAGTATGTAGTGGCGCAACGTTTAACTATATACCAACGAGCGCAACAACAGGCACTACGTATTCGTGGAACCGCAATGCAGTTGCAGGCATCAGCAATACTGCAGCAACAGGTACAGGTGCTATCAGCGAAGCGTTAGTAAATACCTCATTAATACCAGTGACGGTAAATTATGATATTACTTTATCAGCAAATGGGGTGAACAATACACAAATAATCAGTGTGGTCATCAATCCATTGCCAGCATTAACCTCTGGTTTAACGCCGAATGCATTGTGTAATGCATCTCCATTCTTCTATATTCCATCAAGTGGAACGCCAGGTACTACCTATGCTTGGTCGCGTGCAGCAATTACAGGTATTGCTAATGCAGCGGCATCGGGTACGGGTAATATTGTAGAAACGATTAATAATACTTCGGCTAATCCAATTACTGTAAACTATGTTTATACAGCAACAGCTAATGGATGTTCTAATCCACAAACGGTAGCTATTGTGATTAAGCCTACACCAACCTTATCATCTGCTATAAGCAATGCTCCGGTATGTAATAATACGGTATTTGCTTACACGGCAACTAGTGCTACTGTGGGTACTACTTTTGCATGGAGCAGAGCAGCGGTAACGGGTATTAGTAATGCAGCGGCAAGCGGTACGGGTGCATCTATATCAGAGACTTTAATAAATACTACAGCATCGCCAATTACAGTAACCTATGTGTTTACTTTAACAGCCAATAGCTGTACGAATACACAAAACGTAACCGTTGTTGTAAATCCTACTTCTTTATTATCAAGCACCTTAACACCTGCAGGTATTTGTACTAATACCCTATTTACTTATACACCAACCAGCACCACTACAGGTACTACCTATTCTTGGAGCAGAGCAGCGGTAACGGGTATAAGTAATGCTGCAGCAACAGGTACAGCGGGTATAAGCGAAACCTTAATTAATACCACTGCTAATCCAATAACAGTAAACTATGTATACACGTTAACTGCAAACGCTTGCACAAACACGTCAACACAAACGGTAGCGGTGATTGTTAAACCAACACCAGTATTATCAAGTACGTTAACACCAGCGGCACAGTGCAATGCACAGTCGTTTAACTATACAGCAACTAGTGCTACAGCGGGTACTAACTATACATGGAGCAGAGCGGCGGTTGCGGGTATTACACCAGCAACAGGATCTGGTTCTTCAGCATTTATTTTAGAGAACTTAGTAAATACAACGGCTAATCCATTAACGGTTAACTATGTGGTTAATCTTAATGCTAATGGTTGTACGAATACACAAACGTTCTCTTTAACAATTAATTCAACACCGGTATTAAGTTCAACCCTTAATGCGGCACCAATTTGTAACAATACAACATTTGCTTATACGCCAACAACTGCAACAACAGGCACTACTTTTGCATGGAGTAGAGCATCGGTAAGTGGTATTGGTAATGCAGCGGCAACTGGTACAGGTGCTATTACGGAGACGTTGGTAAATACAACACAAACTCCATTAGTGGTGTCTTATGTGTATGTATTGACAGCTAATGGATGTTCTAATACGCAAACAGTTAATGTGACGGTAAATCCAACGCCACAATTAAGTTCATTATTAACTACGGCTACTTGTAACAATGCTACGTTTACCTATACACCAACTAGTGTGGTAGCAGGAACTACTTACGCTTGGAGTCGTGCAGCAGTAACAGGGGTGAGCAACGCAGCAGCTACAGGTAGCGGTGCAGTAACGGAGACTTTGATTAACACAACGGCTAATCCTGTTGTTGTAACCTATACTATTACGTTAACAGCAAATGCTTGTTCCAATACACAAACGGTGAGTGTAACGGTAAATCCAACACCACAATTAAGTAGTAGTTTGGCAACTACACCAATTTGTAGCAATACTAACTTTGCGTATACACCAAGCAGTGCTACAGTGGGCACCAGCTTTGCATGGACAAGAGCAAGTGTTGCGGGTATTAGCAATGCCACAGGAAGCGGTTTCGGTAGCATTAATGAAGCATTAGTGAATACTACACCAAATCCAGTAACATTTAATTATGTTTATGTATTAACAGCAAATAACTGTACGGCGATTCAAAACTTCAATGTGACGGTAAATCCTTCACCAAGCTTAACCAGCAGTTTAACACCAGCAGGTGTTTGTAGCAATACAGCCTTTGCTTATACGTCAACCAGTGCAACGGCAGGTACTACTTTTGCATGGTCACGTGCAGCGGTAACTGGCATTAGCAATGCAGCAGCAACTGGAACGGGTGCAATAAATGAAACATTGATTAATATTGGAACGGCAACAGCTAATCCTAAATACTTAGTAACCTTAACGGCTAATGGCTGTAGTGCAAGTCAATTTGTACAAGCAACTATTTACCCTACACCGGTATTAAGCTCTGGATTAACAGTAGCTCCAGCATGTTCTGGTACAGAAACAAATTATACAGCAGCAAGTGCTACAGCAGGTACTAGCTTTGCTTGGTCTCGTGCAGCAGTTGCAGGCATTAGTAATGCAGCAACTTCGGGCACTGGAAACACCAAAGAAACCTTAACGAATACGAGCGCTAGTCCGGTGAATGTAAATTATGTTTACACACTTACGGCAAACACGTGTACCAATACACAAACTGTAGCTACGACTATTAATCCTAAACCAGCTACACCAGTGATAACAGCTTTAGGTCCTACAACGTTCTGCGTAGAAGAAAGTGTAGATCTACAAGTAGCAACAGTTAGTGGAGGCACTTACAATTGGTATTATAATGGTACTAATTTAGGGGTGAATGCAAATACAGCAACGGTAAACTTAGAAGGAGATTACACGGCAACAGTAACTAATACGTATGGTTGTACTTCAGCAAGCTCAGCGCCAGTATCTATCTCTACACCGTGCAGTGCAGGCTTTGCAGGAATGCCAACGGTGTTTACACCAAATGGCGATGGAGAGAATGATGAGGTATATGCGGTGATACCGGGTATTAAAGACTTGAAAACATTTTCAATCTATAACAGATGGGGCAATAAAGTATTTGATACGCAAGTATTGGGTACTGGATGGGATGGTAAGTTTAAAGACTTAGAGCAACCTGCTGATGTATACTTCTGGTATGTAGAGGGTGTAGACAGTAAAGGAAATACATTGAAAAAACAAGGTAAAATTACTTTAGCTCGATAATTATTAACGTAAAAATTAAAGATAAATGAAACACAACATGAAAAAAATATCGTTTTTAATAGCTGCGTTAGTAATGACTTTCGGGTTTTCGAACGCACAAGATCTAAACTTCTCTAGAGTAGAAGATGCGTCTACTTTTTATAACCCAGGATTACAAATTAAATCAAAAAGTACGTTAAATGCCTTGCATAGAAACGTATCTTTTGACAATAGTATAGCTATACAAACGACAGCAGCTTGGGCAAATATAGTAGCAACCAGTAAAAACAATAGAGATGCAATAGAAGATAAGGGCTACTTTAATTTTACAGTAGGTGCAAGTACTGATAATGCAGGTGGTGTATTAAAGACATCGAATGCAGTATTGGGTATTGCGTATAGTTTACCTATGAGTAAAAACGGCTTACGTTTAGCTTTAGGTTTTCAGTCGCAAGTTTATAGTGCAAATTTAGATTTTGCAGGACAAACCTTTCCAAAGCAATTTGATCAGTTTGGCTTTTTGCCAAATGTAGCACCGGGTGATCGTATTTACACTGTAGGTAGCAATCAATGGGTATCTGCTAATGCGGGTTTATCTTTGTCAAAAACTTCAGAAAAGAATGCTTGGTATATTGGTGCAAGTATGCGTCACTTAAACAAGCCTACTGTGAACTGGCAATCGTTATCAACCTTTGCTATGCCTTCAAGCTTAGGTATTCAAGCGGGTTATACGCACATGGGTGTGACTACACAAACAAGTGGCTATGTATTTATAACGCAGAAAGCGAATGCTACAGAATATATTGTTGGTGCAAGAGTACAACAAAAAATAGGTACTGGTGCACGCGACATTAAAGTTGGCGCAGGCGTGGGTTATAGAATGGGTGATGCTATGATTACGAGCATCGACTTTATGTGGAGCAAAACTACTTTTGGGGTGAGCTACGACTTTAGTCAAGGAGATATAAAAACCTTAGGCATCGCTAAAAACGCGGTGGAAGTAGGCTTGAAATATACGCTTAAGAAGTAAGTATAAATGATTATTTATTAAAATAAAAAGACGAGCGTTTGCCTCGTCTTTTTTATTTAAAACCCATACAATTTTTGTAATTTTACAGCATGCAAACAGCTGCTGAAATTTTAGATAGTGCCCAACAAACGCTTCGTTTAGAAGCAGAGGCTATTACCGCTATAGCACAATTAGTAAATGATACGTTTGCCGAATTGGTTCTACACATCCACCAATCTAGAGGCCGTTTGGTTATTTCTGGCATAGGTAAAAGTGCTGTTATTGCTCAGAAAATGGTGGCAACCCTCAACTCAACGGGCACTCCAGCTTTATTTATGCATGCAGCAGATGCCATTCATGGTGATTTGGGCATGATACAAAAAGATGATATTGTATTTATTATTTCTAAAAGCGGAGAAAGCCCAGAGATTAAAGTACTCGTTCCTTTTGTAAAAAACTTTGGCAATACAATTGTAGCTATTTCCGGAAACGAGCAGTCTTTTTTAGTCCAAGAAGCACATTATTTTTTAAATACTACTGTAGCCAAAGAAGCGTGTCCGAATAATTTAGCTCCTACTACCAGCACAACAGCACAATTAGCCATTGGCGATGCTTTGGCGGTTTGCTTATTGCAGTTAAAAGGATTTACGGCTAATGATTTTGCTAAATATCATCCCGGCGGTGCCTTAGGCAAAAGATTATATATGCGCATTGGAGATGTAATACAGCGTGATGCCAAACCAATTGTTAGTCTTCAAAGTAGCTTAAAGGAAATAATTTATGAGATATCTAATAAACGATTAGGCGCAACCGTTGTTATAGATGAGCAAGGTATAGTTAAAGGAATCATTACCGATGGAGATATCCGACGAATGCTAGAAAAAACAAGCGATTTGTCGAATGTATTTGCCAAGGATATTATGACAGCCAACCCATTTGTAATGGATGTAGAGGAAATGGCAACGGATGGTTTATCCTTTATGCAACAAAAAGATATTACCCAATTGGTGGTTTTAAACAAACAACAATACGAAGGTATTTTACATATTCACGATTTATTAAAAGAAGGAATCGTATAAGCGCAATGAGCAACATGATTACAACACAAATAGTAGAAGACGTAGTAATAAAATTTGCAGGAGATAGTGGAGACGGTATGCAGTTGACAGGCACCCAGTTTACTAACAATACCGCTTTGATAGGAAATGACTTATCTACTTTTCCAGATTTCCCAGCAGAAATTCGTGCTCCGCAAGGCACCGTTCCGGGTGTTAGTGGCTTCCAATTACACTTTTCAAGCAATCCTGTTTTTACGCCAGGAGATATATGTGATGTTTTAGTAGCCATGAATGCAGCGGCTTTAAAAGTCAATTTAAAGTCTTTGAAAAAAGGCGGTATCATTATTGTAGATAGCGATGGATTTGATAGTAAAAACTTACGATTAGCAAATTATGCAGAAGGGGTGAATCCTATAGAAGACGGATCTTTACAAGATTATGAATTACATGTAATCGATATTACTAAGCTAACACGCGAGTCTTTAAAAGAAATAACACTGGGCACCAAAGAAAAAGATCGTGCTAAAAATATGTTTGTTTTAGGTTTTTTATACTGGCTCTATAATAGAGATATGAAAAACACCATTCAATTTTTGGAAGAAAAATTTGGAAAAAGACCAGAGATTTTTGAAAGTAATACCAAAGCATTACAAGCGGGTTATAACTATGCCGATACGGTGGAGTTATTTTCAACGAGATATAAAGTAGAAAAAGCACAGCAAGCTAAGGGGGTATATAGAAGTATAACGGGTAATGTGGCCCTAACCTATGGATTGGTTGCTGCCGCAAAACAAGCTCAATTGCCCTTGTTTTTGGGAACCTATCCTATTACGCCAGCCTCCGATATATTACACGAATTAGCAAAACTGAAAAATTTCAATATCCGAACTTTTCAAGCAGAAGATGAAATTGCCGGCATCAGTGCTGCAATTGGCGCCTCTTATGGAGGAAGTATTGGTGTAACCTCTACTTCTGGTCCGGGCATGGCACTAAAAACAGAAGCCATGGGATTAGCTTTTATGTTAGAGATTCCTTTAGTGATCATCAATGTTCAACGAGGTGGACCATCTACGGGCTTGCCTACCAAAACAGAACAAAGCGATTTGCTACAGGCTTATTATGGAAGAAATGGAGAATGCCCAATGCCCATCATAGCATCTAATTCGCCGAGCGATTGTTTTGATGCTGCCTTTGAAGCTGTTCGTATTGCTATCGAACATATGACACCTGTTATTTTATTGAGTGATGGATATGTAGCTAATGGCGCTGAGCCTTGGCGTTTTCCTCAAACTATAGATTTAAAGAATATAAACGTTGTATTTAAAAAAGAATTAAATGCGGATGAAGAGAAATTCTTGCCGTATAAAAGAGATGAAAAATTAACGCGTCCTTGGGCATTGCCTGGTACGCCGGGACTAGAACATAGAATTGGTGGTATTGAAAAGGAAGATATAACGGGCAATATTTCTTATGATCCCGATAACCACCAACACATGGTTAAAACAAGGGAAGCAAAAGTAAGTGCAATAGCAGATTATATTCCATTACAAATTTTAGAAAGCGGACCAGAAAAAGGAGACGTGTTAGTGCTTGGTTGGGGATCAACAAAAGGTTCAATAAAAAGTGCAGTAAGTACTTTGCAAATGCAAGGATACTCAGTTGCACATGCTCATATAAAATATATAAGACCGTTCCCAAAAAATTTAGCTTCACTTCTGGGCAATTATAAACGCATACTCGTTCCTGAAATTAATAATGGACAATTAGTAAAAATTATTCGTGATCAGTTTTTTGTAGATGCTGTTTCCTTCAACAAAATCAAAGGAACCCCAATAACTAGTCAAGAATTAGTAGAAGCCATCAAAGAATTATTGTAATTTATTTTAAGGGATGGCGTTGTTCCCAATCGCCTTCTTTGCTATGAATATTTTCTAATGGTTTTTTTAAGATCCACTTTAACACTGGATTAGAAATGTATACAAAGGTGTGTAAATAGTTGGGCTTACTACCCAAGCGTGCTTTGGCTTCTAAGGCGGTTCTTCCAAAAATAATTTTATCTTTTTTATGCAAGAGCGCTTGCTCTAGTCCATCGTAGAGGATGTTGAAATATAATTGGAAGGCTGCATTTTTATGATAGTCGAAACCTATATAAAACATATCCCAAGTGTCTTGAAAATTAAAAGCAGAACTAAAGGCAACCAATGCATCGTTTAAAAACCAGCCACGCACAAGGAGTTGTTCTGTTTTAGAGGCTTGTTGTAATTTTATAAACTCAGCACTTAGCATTCCCAATCGGATAGCTTGTTTATTAGAAACCTGTTGGTATAAACCATAGAGTTGATCTTGATAGTTTTCAAGATCTTCTTTAGTTAGTGTTTTTTTAATTAATAGCTGTTCTTGTTTTTTTATTTTTCTAAATCGCTGCGCATATTTATGTTTTAACGCTTTTTCATAATCTTGAATACTATTCCAATTTTTATTTAAAATCATTTCCATTGAAACATCATTTTTCAATTGTAAACAATCTTTAGAGTAGTTTTGGAAATAAGGGCTTAAATAAATTGGAGCATCTTTAATGAGCGCAGCACAAGCACCGCTTATTTTTTGTATTTGTTGCAATGCCAATTGATAAGCCTGAAATGCCTCAAAGTCGCTGATAGTATCGCTTTTTATAAACGTGCAAATATCATGTCTAAACAAATGACCCGATACTAATAAGCTTGGTTTAGATGTCCACAATAAAAAATTACAGACTAATTTTTTTAGGAATCCATCTTCTTTATTAATCAGGTGCTGTTTGTTTAAGCGTAACAATTGAAAGTAGTGTTTACTTTGTATTTGATTGTTTTTAAAAACGACTACATAATAAAACGATAAATTGGGCAATTTTGCAGCTTCGGTTATAGCTAATTGTTCACTTTGTAAAAAGTGATTTTCAGGTAACTCTTTATTCCAATAGCTTGGTAGGTTTTGAGCCGATTGAAACACAATCAATTCTAATCCATCATGATTCTTTTGAATACGCATAGTTTATTTTAATTCTAACTCCACGGTTTCATTACTCTTAATAAAGAAAGGGATTCTAATTTCTTTAGGTCTATCACCAATGCTATTGTAATAAAGCACTTGATAAGCCCCCGGTTGTAATTCTAATTTTTGTGTAAGCGGGTTGCCTGTTATACGCACTTGTTTAAACTCCATAAAGCGATCGCCAGATTGAAATAACAACGCTACTTTCCCAAAATTGTTGCTATTGGTAAATTGTAAAGTGCCAGGCTCTGGAATATAAATATCGGTGATCACCCCAAATTCAAAATCTACATTTTTCCTTAAAGTTGGTAAGGTGTTAATTTCTACATAGTAGTTACCCGGTTCGTAAACCAAGGTTTCCGCACATTGTTGGTAAATGGTAGGACTATAGTCGGAACGACAATTTACAATAGCTTGATATTCTTTCACCGGACGCTTTGGATTGTTTTTGTAGGAAAAGCGTAAGGTACCCTGACCAACCACTACGGTGATTATATTCTTTTTACCTTCTTCTACAGTTACATTTTTGAGTACCGTATTGCTTTGGCCAGTAATCGTTAATGTATAGGTGCCCGCTTCTGTAATTTGTGGATCTGGATTTCCTCTTGCATCGGTCGTTCTGTAAAACTTACGAAGTACCTCTCCAGTCTTTGTATGTTTTAATAATACCTGTGGTGTTGATTTGTAAAACTTCCCTTTTCCATTAGTAAATAAAACAGCCACACTAGTGATAGTATCGGCTTGGGTAGCGCTAGTAAAAGGAGCTTCGTTTCCTTGTTCTTTAAAATCAGGTAGCGATGCTGTTGGATCTATTGTAGGTTTTAATATAGGCGTCGGTTTAAATCGCGGACTATATTTTTTTAAGTTTATATTATTTTTTACAAGCGCAAGCACCGTGTTATTTTTTGAAGCCATAGCCTCCATTTCTATGGGTTCTATTTCTTGTTCGGCGATATAGCTAACGGTTTTTAATTTCCAAATTTTTATATAGAAAGTAACTGGTATGGCAAGCGTATGCTTGTAAAATATAGCATGCGCTGTATTTGTTTTAATTGCGGGGATTTCACTAGTTACTATTTCAATAGGAGGTTCATAGGCGCTTGTTGTTTTTGTAGTTAAGCCATTTTTAGGTTTTGCAATATTGATAGCATCATAGAAATTAATTTTTTTAGCAACTATTGTTTTTATTGATGGTATATCGCTAGGGCTTATTTCTATGCTTGCTTCGTATGGGCTAGGTGCTTTATTAACAGCGATATTCGCTTTTTGGGGAATACTGAAAACCGATTGAAATTTTAAAGGACGAACTCGAATGGCTAATAATTCATTCAAAGAATCGGGAGTAAAAGAAAATGCTTCTTTATAAATAACAGGCTTGGTAATTAGTTTTGTTTTTAGAATGCCTACTGGTGCTTTTGCTTGTTTGTAAAAATAGTAAAGCTGTTTACTAGCTATAAAATCTAGCGTATCTTTTTTTATTACCATTTCTTCTTCTATGGAGTAAGCAATTTTTTTATTTGCAGCAGGTGTATAAATTTTTGCTTTGTTATAGGCAATAGCGAGGGGTTTAATGTTTGCAATATGGGGTAAGTATGGAATTGTTATAGTGTCGATCTCTGAAGGGCTTTCGGGTACTAATAATTTAATTGTATTTAGCCAATACGGTTTTAATACAATGTTTTCAAAAGCTAAATGAATATAAGGTAGTTTCTTAAGAGAATTTATTTTGCTTATATAAATCGTATCAATTTTAAGTTCCGTATTTTCTTCGTTAGTTGCTAATAGTATCTTGGGCTTTTTATTAGGTAATAATTTTACTTGTTTTAAAACAGGAGCAATAACAACTTTAAAATAAGAGATGTTATCAATGGGTTTTATTTCATTCATGCTTGCCTTAAGATCCGTTAAATAATCTTCGGCAATAGCGGTTTTTAACTCAGGTACTAAAAATTTGGGTTTGTATGCTTCTAATATAGTGTTGGTGGCTTGTAAGGCTTCCGCATCATTAGTAACTTTTAAGAAGCTTCCTAAGCAGGCATATTGTTGTTCTAGTGGTTGGTAATTTATTAAACTAATAATATAGGGTTGAAACTTTATCTTTTTTTCGAGTAAGAGTTTTACTATTTCACAGATGTTACCATTGCAACTTTCACCACCATCTGTAATTAGAATTAAACTATAGTTATAATTTGCGGTATTGATTAAGTCGTTTTCGGCCGCCTCTTTCAAAGAATAAGCAATAGGTGAAACCCCTAATGGTTTAAGACTCGCCATACGTAAATACAATTGGGTTGCATTACTTTTTCCAAAGGGAACTTCTAGTTTAGTGTCAAAACAATTTTTTTCTTGTGCTGTATGTTGATGTCCATAAACGCGCAATCCAAACTCTACATTCGGGTTTACTTTATAAATGCTATCAACAATTTGATCAATGATTTTACCGGCAACTTTAAATCGTATTTGATTGGTTTGCCAGGTTTCTAACATACTTGAAGATCCATCTACCAAGAATAAAATTCTGGGTTGAATAAATGTTTTATTTTGACCCCACAGCATAGCGTTTGGCAATAGCAATGCCCATAAAATAAGCAGATACCAACGAAAATATTGTTTTAAAAAGGGGTTCATGTTAGCAAGTAGGCTATGTACCTACGGTACATAAAATTATAAGGAGATAAAGTTAGAATATTTTATGCGTTTAATTACAAAATCTTATGCAATTCATACGAGTTCTAAAGTATCTTTACACCATTATTGATACGATTATACAAATAAATTCGTTCTATTATATTTAATTGTTCATTTATGAAGTCTATTATAGTTTTTGCATCGGGTGCTGGTAGTAATTTTTCCAGTATAATTCAGTATGCAAAAACAAACAATGCTTTTTCTATAGCCTTATTAGTAGTTAATAAAGAAGATGCACCCGTAATTCATTTGGCTAAAGAGCAAGGTATTCCAATACTGATTCTAAATAAGGAGGTTTTTAATAATACCGAATGGATAGCTACATTAGCAGCCTATCATCCTTCCCTTATTGTCTTAGTTGGATTTTTATGGAAATTGCCCGAAAAGCTAGTGACCACTTTTGAACGCAAAATTATTAATATTCATCCATCGTTATTACCAAAATATGGTGGCAAAGGGATGTATGGCATGCATGTACACAATGCGGTAAGGCAAGCAAATGAATCAGAAACAGGCATTACTATACATTATGTAAATGAACATTATGATGAAGGCGCCATCATACTACAAGAAAAAGTAGCCATCGATGCCTTTGACACCCCTCTAGCCATTGCAAAAAAAGTGCAACAGCTTGAGCATCGTTATTTACCTATCACTATTCACGCTTTATTAAAATAGTGCACATGAAATATAGTTTTATTTTTTACTTTCTTTTTTCTATTACTGCCATTGCACAAGAACAAGCCATAGGCCTATGGCAATCCCACTTATCCTATAATCTAGCATTAGGGGTAAGTACTAATGGAGCTGATGTATTTGCAGCTACAGAAATTGCTCCTTATGCTTATCATACAAAAGACGGTAGTTTTGAAACGTTTAGTAAAGTAAACGGTTTGCATGATGTGCAAACTACCCATACTGCTTACGATGCCACAACGGATTGCTTTGTTTTTGCTTATGCTAATGGCAACTTAGATTTTTATAAGGACGATTATTTTTTTTCAATACCTGACATAAAACTAAAAACGATTACCGGCTCTAAAACTATTAATCGATTATATGCTAATAACGGATGGCTTTATGTGGCTACTGATTTTGGCTTAGTGCTTATCGACATTAAAAATAGAGAAGTTAAAAACACCTATAATTTAATAGCCTCCTCGCAAACCTTATCCATTAAAGATGTATGTGTACACCAATCGAATATTTATGTATGCACCAATGCGGGTATTTATAAAGCCAATAAAAATAATCCTTTTCTTCAATCCATGAATAATTGGACGCTTATTAGTCCAGCTACTTCTAGCAATTGCATTACTAGTAATGGTCAAGAAATATTTTGGTCAAAAAAAGATAGTCTTTTTCAAATTATTCAAGACACGAGTAGCTTTAAGTTTAAAGTAGATAAGTCTATAACTTATTTGGCAAGCACTATAAATAAATTAGTGCTTTGTACCTTTTCCGATTCTTTAGGACAGGGAAATTTTATAACGTACACAACTACTTTACAAAAATTAGATGCTATACGTATGGGCAAACCCGTTCAAACGGTTTCTATGTTAAACGACGCATGGATGATTGCCGATGCCTACGAGGGGCTTAAATACCTAACTACCTCAGGTGCTATTTTATCCCTACGTTTCGATTGTCCTACCACCTTTACCGCCTTCAGTATATTAGCGGATAATACAAAGCTAATTGTAGCCCATGGAGGTTACGACGATAAATTTGGTCCTATGAATAGTCCAGCCGGCATTTCGTTTAGAAACGAACCATTTAAATGGAAAAATTACACGGCATGGTCTTATCCGTTTTTTAGTGATACCGTGCGCGATTTTTTATGCTTAGCTAAGGATCCCATCGATGCCACACTTTATGCGGGCACTTATTACAATGGAATGTGGTCCTTCAAGAGTGATGGTACAGCAACTTCTTTTAAACAAAACTCTTTTTTAAGCGAATCGGCAACAGAGCCTGGCCATTATAATGTAACCGGTTTGGCATTTGATAGCTACGGAAATTTATGGATGAATCAGTTTGGATCCACAAAAGAATTGATTTGTAAAAAAAGAAACAACACAGTTTATAAATTTCAGATTCCTAATACTACCAGACCTATTCCCTATGCAGCCGCAGGTTTGCTTATTGATGATTATAATCAAAAATGGTATTATGCGCCAAGAGGTGGTGGTGTAATTGTATATAACGATAATACTACCATAGAAAATGCTTTTGATGATACCTATGTACAATTATTAACAGGTAAGGGGGCAGGAAATTTGCCAAGTAATCAAGTAAACTGTTTGGTTAAAGATAACACAGGATCTATTTGGATAGGTACAGACAACGGCATCGGAATTGTAAACTGTCCAAGAAATGTAATAACAAGAACTTGTGAAGCAGAAATACGAATTGTGCAGTATGATCAATTTGCCTCCTATTTATTTGCTGGAGAAAATATTACAGCA
>CAIWHF010000009.1 GCA_903912405.1 uncultured Bacteroidota bacterium
GTTTAAGATCGATCAGTATGTAATGCATGGAGGTCATGTGCTTTGGATGGTTGATATGTTGCAGACACCTATGGATAGCTTACAAAAAACACAACAGTTTGTTACAATCGATTATCCCTTAAACTTAGATGATTTATTTTTCAAATTTGGTTTTAGAATTAATTCTAACTTAATTGAAGATATGCAATGCAATCAGATACCGGTTACTGTAGGTATGAATGGCGATCAGCCACAAATTGAATTGCGTAATTGGATCTACTTCCCTGTGATGATTCCGGAAAGCAAACATCCTATTGTTAATAATATGGATGCTATTATGGGAATGTTTGTAAATAGTATCGATACCGTTGAAAACAGTGCTATTGCTAAAACCGTTTTATTAAGTTCTTCCAAATATAGCAGAGTGGCTGCCTCGCCTATGCGTGTAAGTTTAACTATGCTTAAATATCCTCAGCGTACAGCCTTATTTAATCAGCCTAATCAGCCTATCGCTGTTTTGTTAGAAGGTAATTTTAATTCCTTATTTGCAAATCGATTAGCTGCGAGTTTTTTACATATATATCAAGATTCGTTGCATCGTACCTTTAAAGGAGCAACCGATAAAGCAACTAGTATGATTGTGGTTTCGGATGGAGACATTGCAGAAAATGACTTTTCGAAAGCGCGTGGTCCAATGGAGATGGGCTATTGGCGTTATAGCGATACGCGCTATGCCAATAAAACATTTGTGCTTAATTGTATTGAATACCTAGTAGATCAAAGTAAATTGATGGAGGCTAGAACGAAAGAATCGCGCTTACGTTTATTAGATGCCGGTAGAGTAAGTGACGAAAAAATGCAATGGCAATTGATTAATATCGTAATTCCTATTTTGTTAATTTTGATTTTCGCATCTGCCTATACCTTTATTAGGAAAAGAAAATTTGAAGTAAAAAGTAATTAATTATGCGTAAGAATATTTGGTATGTAGTGGCTTTGTTGGCAGTTCTATTGGGCATATATGCGGTTTACTTTAGAAACCCTTCGGAAAGTGTTTTTGGTAATAAGGAAGATCAATTTTCTTATACGGATACAGCATCTATTTACAGTATATTTTTGGCGGATAGAAAAGGAAATAAAATTCATTTACAACGTGCCGGTAATATCTGGACTGTAAATGAAAAATACCAAGCAATGGCGCCTAATGTAAATGATATTTTAAGGGTTATTGCTACGCAAAAAGCTATGTATCCCATTCCTAAAATCAAGCACAATGATATTGTTAAAGGGTTGGCTGGATCGGGTATTAAAGTAGAACTTTATAACGAGCATGGCGAGCAATTGCGCGTATTTTATATGGGTGGCGTTGCCGATGATAATCAGGGTTCTTATATGTTGTTAGAAGGAGCTCAACATGTTTATGTAGTTAATATGTTAGGCTTTAATGGTTATCTAACACCTTATTATAGCACTATGATTGAAGATTGGCGCTCGCGAATAGTTTTTGATGCCTTGCCGCATCAAATAAAGTCGGTGACAGTTTTAGATGCTTCCGATTCCTTAGCTTCTTTTAAATTAGAACAAACTAAAGATTCTTTTTTATTAAAACCGTTAGCTAAAAAATTTGTTGCAACAACTCCAATGATTCAAGGGAAAGCAAAAAGCTATTTAGATTTTTTCAAATTTGTAAACTGCGAAGGATATTTAAACGGATTGCCTAAGTTAGATTCTCTCATTTCTTCAGCACCTCCAAAGGGAGATATTTATTTAGAGCTGAATGATAACACTCGTCAGCATGTTCGCTTATTTTGGATGTATATGAATAAGAGAAGCAAAAATGTTTATAAAGAAAATGGTAAAGATCCATTGCCTTATGATGGTGATCGTTGTTATGCTGTTTTTAATAAGGATGCTGATACGGCTATTATTCAGCTAGGTATTTTTAATAAAATAACAAGAAAGGCGATTGAGTTTTATCACCGTTAAGAATTTATTGTGCCATCCAGTATTTTCTCAAGACCCACTCTGCACTAAGCAATCCGAGTGCTAGCAAGAAAAGCCATTTGAAATCAA
>CAIWHF010000010.1 GCA_903912405.1 uncultured Bacteroidota bacterium
GATCGATTTATGAAAGGCAAGGTAGCCTTAGAACATGCCTATTTAGCCATAAAGGATGAAGATCTTGTGTTGGCTTCTGAATCACTAACTAAAGTTGTTGCCACTAAAAAGATGCCTAAAGCTATTAAATTGAGGGCTTCTTTTCTTTTAGCTCAATTGTCATTTTCACAACATGCATATGATAAAGCAGAGCGTGCTTATGCTGCCGCATTGAACTATCATCCTAATTTAGAAATGGATTTTGAAGCTAGAAAGGGTATTGCATTATCTAAAGTGGCAACTAGCAATGTTGATAATAAGGCGCTCAATAGTTTGAAAGAGATGTTGCACGACAACAAATATAGTAACTATCAAGATCAGGTATATTACATGTTAGGTAAATTATCTTTGCAGATTGATACCAAAAAAAGTGCTATTGATTATTTTCAAAAGGGATTGCACTTAAACAAAATAGCCCCTGCTCAAAAAGCAATATTATATGCGGTTTTGGCTAATGTTTATTTTGATAATGGCAATTATAAAAATGCTAAAATAGCTTTTGATAGTTTAGATAAATATAAAACGAATGCTGCAAAGCATGCTGAAGTTGTGTTAGCGCTTAGTAGATCTAAGGTGATTGATGAAATTGTCATTCCAATTCGATCTATAAAAGAAAAAGATAGCTTACTTCATCTAGCCAATCTATCCGATAAAGAACAAAAGGCTGTTATTAAAAAATATATTAAACAATTGGAACGCCAACAAGCAGATAATGCCAACCAAAATAATACGGTCTCGGTTTCTATTCCAACAATAGTTACTAAAGAATCTTCAACATGGTATTTTGGAAATGCTAATCAAATTCAAATGGGTGCTGCTGATTTTAAACGTAAATGGGGTAGTAGACCTAATGTAGATAATTGGAGAAGATTTGCTAGTATAGGTCAATCTAACGCTGCTGGCTTGAATGAGCAAGATGCTAAAAATAACGCTACCGATACTGCCAAGTCAAATGAAAAAGGCTTGCCAACTGAAACATCTTTATTAGGCTTATTGCCTAAAACAAAAATTGAGCAAGAAAAATTGCTTAATCAAATTCAAAAACACTATATCGATTTAGCAAATGCCTATTTGGATAATTTAGATGATCATAAAAATGCTACTCAATCCCTAGATACTTTGCTTAAGCGATTCCCTAAGAGTTTATATAAACCAGAGGCTTTGTATTTGTGCTATAAAATGGCTTTAAAGGAAAACAATGTTCGTTTTGCACAAAAAATGGTTACGCAATTAAAGGATAGTTTTTCTCAATCTAAATGGGCATTGTTAGTTAAGCCATCTGCTGAGCAGGATTGGAATGTGCAAAATCAACGAAAACTAATGCTTCAATATGATTCTGTTTATACGCTTGTGTCTAAACGTAATTTTGATTCATCATGGTTAGTTTTGGAAAGTATTAATTTGGATAAGTTTTCTGATACCATGAAGCAGCGCTTCTATCTGCTGAAAGCTATAACCTACATTGGATTAAATAAATATGCTACTGCTGATAGTTTTTTTAAAAATGTCAAACCATTTATTAAACAACAAGCTCTTACAAATTGGGTGCAAGCAGTTGAGCAGCAATTAAGTATACATACCGTAAAGGATACAGTGGTTAAAAAGGACGCCATTACTCTTCAAGTAGTTTATCCCTATACATTAGATTCTAACGCTACTTTTAACGTAGTTATTTACTCCACCTTAAAAGAGACACTTTTCAATGCCCTTGTTGCTTCTATTAAATTATGGAATACGAATACCTTAAAATCAACAGCGCTTAAGGTAGAGGGTATAAAATTGCCCAATGGCACAAATATTATTAATGTGAGTACTTTCCCTAATAAGTCCAGTTCAACGCAATATATCATAAGCCTAACCAATTCCTTTTTGATGAAGCAAATTCCTGCAACCGATTATGCTATGTATCCTATTTCTAATTATAATTTCACTAAAATCACTAAACCCGAACACTGGTTTTCTTATTTTGATTTTTGGAAAGCAACTATTTCAACGAAATAGTTACTTTATTCTTGACTACGGCCATATTTTTTGCCCTTTCCTTTGCTTATATTTGTTATATATAATTGTCCGCTTATTCTATGAATACAACTGTTGCATCCTATAATTTAAATGAAGAAGAAGAAAAGAAATTAATCCTTCGCGAATATCGTGCTTTGCTTAGGGCCTTAAAAACGCGTATCAAAAGAGGGGATAAAACCTTGTTGAGAAGGGCATTTGAAATGGCTGTAGACGCGCATATGAATATGCGTAGAAAATCTGGAGAGCCCTATATTTTACATCCAATTGCTGTTGCTCGCATAGTAGTAGAGGAAATTGGTTTAGGAATACGATCTACCATTTGTGCTTTGTTACATGATGTAGTAGAAGATACAGAAATAAGTTTGGAGGATATAGAATCTGAATTTGGATCGCAGCTGGCCAAAATTATTGATGGCTTAACTAAGATTTCTAATGTGGTAGATTTAAAAGCAAATACTACCGTTCAAGCAGAAAATTTTAGAAAAATCTTATTGACCCTTGCAGAAGATCCACGTGTAATTTTAATTAAACTAGCTGATCGATTGCATAATATGCGAACCTTGGGTAGTATGAGTAGAGAAAAGCAATTAAAAATTGCTTCTGAAACTACCTATTTATATGCCCCTTTAGCTCATCGTTTAGGACTCTATGAAATTAAGACAGAACTAGAAGACTTAGCTTTAAAATATACTCAACCAGATGTTTATGTGGAAATAGCAAGAGGCTTGAAAGAAACAAAAAGAGATAGAACGCGTTATGTAAATGAATTTATTAAACCCATAAAAGAAGAATTAGCATTAGCAAATTTAGATTTTGAAATTTATGGTCGACCAAAGTCTATCCATTCTATTTGGAATAAAATGCGCACTAAGCATGTAGCCTTTGAAGAAGTATATGATTTGTTTGCCATTCGAATTATTATTAACTCTAATCCGGAAAAAGAAAAGGATGATTGTTGGAAGGTATATTCTTTAGTTACCAATTATTATACCCCAAGTCCAGATCGATTGAGAGATTGGATAAGTGTGCCAAAAAGTAATGGATACGAAGCCTTGCATACAACAGTAATGGGGAATGCTGGTAAATGGGTGGAGGTGCAAATACGCTCAAAACGTATGAATGATATTGCTGAAAAAGGATTAGCAGCTCACTGGAAATATAAAGAAGGTACAGATCATCAAGCCCAAGAAAACAAATTAGATCAATGGCTTGTCAATTTGAGAGATATTGTAAGTAATAATGATTCCGATTCGCTCGATTTTATTCAAGATTTCAAACTTGATTTATTTACAGAAGAAATTTATGTTTATACTCCAAAAGGAGAAATGCGTGTATTACCCAAAGGTGCTACAGCATTAGATTTTGCTTTTGATATTCACTCTGTTTTAGGAGCACGATGTATTGGAGCAAAAATAAATCATAAGTTGTTGCCTTTAAGTCATGTACTAAGTAGTGGCGATCAAATTGAAATCATTACTTCTTCTAAACAAAAACCAAGTGAAGATTGGTTATCCATCGTTACTACGGCAAAAGCAAAAGCTCGGGTGAAATATCACTTAAAAGAAGAAAAACGAGCAATAGGTAATAATGGTAAAGAAATATTACAACGCAAATTAGATCATTTATCTATCCCTATGAGTGCTCATAATATCAATGAGCTTTGTTTGTTTTATAAAAAAGAATCCTCGCTAGATTTGTTTTATAGTATTGCTGTTGGTGCTTTAGATTTGAGAGACTTAAAAGAGATTCCACATACAGCTGGGAAACTCCATACACCTTTTAGGGATATTAAAAATGATATTAAAGGATTAACTCCAGAAGAAGTACTCACGTCTACCAATCCACCAAAAGGCACGGAGCTAATCATTTTCGGTGAGCATTCTGATAAAGTACTGTATAAATTAGCAGCGTGTTGCCAGCCGATACCAGGAGATGACGTATTTGGATTTGTTACAGCTGGTGAAGGATTAAAAATACATAGGGCCGATTGTCCTAATGCCTCTCAATTATTGGCACATTATGGCCATAGGGTTATTAAAACTAAATGGGCGAAAAATAAAGAGATTACTTTCTTGGCTGGTATTCGCATCGTAGGATTAGATGATGTTGGTATTATCCAAAAAATCACCAATATTGTTTCTGGTGATTTAAAAATTAATATGTCTTCTATGAGTATTGACACTAAAGAAGGGTTGTTTGATGGAAGTATTAGAGTGTTTGTACATGATAGAGAAGAACTAGATATATTGTGTGATCGGTTGTCTAGGATACAAGATATTCATACGGTAGAGCGTATAGAACAAAAAAACGATTAAGCTATGAGTTATATATTACTAGAAAAGAAATTAAAAGAAATTGCTGATATTCAATATGCTATTGCCGTATTAAATTGGGATCAAGAAACTTATATGCCTATTAAAAGTAGTGCATCTCGTTCAAGACAAATAGCTACTTTAGCAACTTTAGCGCATCAAAAATCTTGTGCTTTAGATTTAAAAAATACCATTGATGCAGCATTAGAAGAGCATTTAACCGAGGAGCAAAAAGCTAATGTAGCGCTCGCTTTAAAAGATTATACAAAAGCAGTTTTATTGCCAGAAGATTTTGTAAATCGATTAAGTCTGCATACCAGTGAAGCATATCATGCATGGGTGGATGCAAGGGACCATGATGATTATAGTTTGTTTCAAGAGGCTTTGACTACCATGATTGCGCTTAAACGAGAACAAGCTTCTTATTATAAAACAGCGCATCCTTATGATGCACTTTTAGATGAATTTGAACCAGGTGCTACGGTAGCTCAGTTAGATCCTCTTTTTAAATCGATAAAAGAACAGCTTTTACCATTATTAAAAACGATTAAACAAGCGCAGCAAGTAGATAATTCAATTTTACATAACTATTATCCCCAACAACAGCAGTGGAATTTTTCAATGCAAATTTTGCAACATATTGGATATGATTTTGAAGCAGGTCGACAAGATTTTGCAGAACATCCATTCACTACCTCTTTTTCTTCACAAGATGTACGAATTACAACACGAGTAGATGAATATGATTTTTCAAATTTATTGTGGAGCTCTATTCATGAGGCGGGTCATGCATTGTATGAACAAGGCTTGAGAGATGATATGTATGGTATGCCTATAGGTAGCGCATGCTCTTTGTCTATTCATGAGTCACAATCCCGTATTTGGGAGAATAATATAGGTAGAGGTATGCACTTTTGGAAATATTGGTTTCCTATTTTGCAAAAGCAAGTAAATAGTTTCGAAAAAACTTCGTTGCAAGAATTTTATGCGGCAATTAATAAAGTTTCACCTTCTTTAATCAGAACCGAAGCCGATGAATTGACCTATCATTTCCA
>CAIWHF010000011.1 GCA_903912405.1 uncultured Bacteroidota bacterium
AATCAATCAATTAACATCAGCGCTTGCTACTGCCTTAAAAGCTATAGCGCCTAATGTAATTAAAGTAGAAAATACTTCCGCATTTGATACTCTATTGGTGCATGTGCCTGCAACAAAAACAATAGCTGCTTTAGCTAATGCAGCACATATAAACTTTAGGTA
Organism: uncultured Bacteroidota bacterium; assembly: GCA_903912405.1. Classification (GTDB taxonomy): domain Bacteria; phylum Bacteroidota; class Bacteroidia; order Chitinophagales; family Chitinophagaceae; genus CAIWHF01. Next base: position 163 of record CAIWHF010000011.1, read on the forward strand.
TTTCAACGAAACACAACTTGGTATTTCATTAGATGAAACTACGAGCGTAGAAAATATCAATGCAGTTATTACTTTATTTGCGAAAGCTTACGAAGGAATAAATACAGCTGCAAACATTATTGATGCGTCTATGATTTCAAGCGCTTTAGAAAGAACTAGTGCTTATTTAACGCATTCCGTTTTTAATAGTCATCATAGTGAAACGCAAATGATGCGCTATATAAAAAAATTAGAAAATAGAGATTTATCCTTAAATACCAGCATGATTTCATTAGGATCTTGCACAATGAAATTAAATGCAGCAAGTGAGATGATGCCGTTGAGCAATCCAAATTGGGGTGCGTTACATCCATTTGCTCCTGCACATCAAACTTTAGGCTACCAAGAAATGGCCGATAAATTAAGTGCGTATTTATGTGAGATCACAAAATTTGATGCTTGTAGTTTACAACCAAACAGTGGTGCTCAAGGTGAATATGCAGGTTTATTAACCATCAGAAATTATCACATCAGCAAAGGCGAGCATCATAGAGATGTTATGTTGATTCCAATTTCTGCGCATGGTACCAATCCTGCTTCTGCTGTTATGGCGGGTTATAAAGTAGTGGTGGTGAAAGCCCTTGAAAATGGATATATCGATATAGCTGACCTTAAAGAAAAAGCACAAGCACACGCAGCCAATCTTGCCGGTATTATGATTACTTATCCTTCAACCTATGGAGTGTATGAAGAAACGGTTATAGAAATTACTGATTTAATTCATCAGTACGGCGGACAAGTATACATGGATGGTGCCAATATGAATGCGCAAGTTGGACTTACAGCACCGGGCTTAATTGGTGCAGATGTATGCCATTTGAATCTTCATAAAACATTTGCTATTCCGCACGGTGGTGGCGGACCAGGCATGGGACCTATTTGTGTAAAAGCACATCTTGCTCCTCACCTTCCAGGGCATGTACACGATAATAGTACGGTAACTGCTGTGTCTGCATCGCCTTATGGGTCTGCATCTATTTTACTAATCTCTTATGCGTATATCTGTATGTTAGGTGCAGAAGGGGTAACTGATGCGACTAAGTATGCAATTTTAAATGCTAATTATATGCGCGCTCGCTTAGACAAAGCATATGATATTTTATATACCGGTGTAAGTGGAACTTGTGCGCATGAATTTATTGTAGACCTTCGTCCTTTTAAAGCAAGTGTTGGCGTAGAAGCGGAAGATATTGCTAAGCGCTTAATTGATTATGGCTTCCATGCTCCAACTATGAGTTTCCCTGTTGCCGGAACCATAATGATAGAACCTACAGAAAGTGAAGATAAAGCAGAGCTCGATCGTTTTTGTGATGCATTATTAGCTATTCGTGAAGAAATAAAAGCGATTGAAAATGGAAGTGCTGACAAAGCAAATAATGTATTGAAGCATGCACCACATACACAAGCATTGGTTTGTAGCTCTTCTTGGGATAGACCGTATACAAGAGAGCAAGCAGCTTTCCCATTAGCTTATGTAAGTGAAAATAAATTCTGGCCATTTGTATCTAGAATTAATAACACGCATGGCGATAGAAATTTAGTTTGTACGTGTGAGCCAACAGAAGCCTATATGTAAGCAATGCTTGCTAGAAATAATATAAAAATCCGAGTAGTGAAAGCTACTCGGATTTTTTATTGTACATGTTTTTCAATAACATCACTTACGGCTAAAAGGATTTCGTAATCTATTGGTGGATGATCACCGGGTACAATATCATAACGACCTATGGCTGCATATTGCATAGCAAATCGAGGAAGTCCTTGAATGTTGATTTCGTAATAAAAACCATCGGCTCGAGAATGAGGAACCACACTCACAAATAAGTTTTTTTTGTTTGCCGTAATATGGTCTGTGAAATGAGCAGGCATTAGTTGATTTGTTTTTTTATAGCAGCTTCCATTTCTTGTTCTTCTAAAATTCCTTCTGCCCTCCACACTTCTTTACCCTCTTTATACAAAATAAATGTTGGCATATGCAATACTTGTTGGTCTTGAATTATTAACGTCTGAACGCCACCATCTACTTTAATAAAGTGTATTTTATTCGAAAATTGTTGTTGCATTTTTTTATATACAGGTTCCATTTTTCTGCAAGGTGGGCACCATGGCGCACCAATATCAACTAATACATAAGTAGCTGCTTTCAGCATTTCTTGATAGGCTGCAGGGGTGATTTGTACGGTATTATTATTACCCTCTACTTCTTTGCCTTCTGCCCGCCAAGCCGTTATGCCGCCTTCCAATTCGTTTACTTCCGCAAACCCTTCTTTTCGTAATATAGCTGCAGCACGCTTACTTCTACCGCCGCTTAAGCAATATACATAAACTGGCTTGTTTTTATCTAATGCATTAATGCGCCTATTAAATTCTTCTCCATCTTGTATAGTAGCAAGCATTGCTCCTTTAATATGGCCTGAAGCAAATTCTTCTGCACTGCGCACATCTAAAAATTGCGCATTTTTATTTTGTAATCCCTTTTGAAAAGCTTCAACATCAACTGTTTGCGACTGCACACAAGCATTATGAACAAACAATAAATAGCAGCAAAATAAAAGAGAAAGCATTTTTTTCATAGCCTCAAAAATAACTAAAAGGAATGTATTTTTCATGAATTTTATTATCAATATTATCGTAGTTTTATAAGTCTAAATTCTAATAACCAATCATGAAAAGAGCTTTTCATTTACTTAGCCTTTTACTAACTATAATAGTACTTCACATAAGTTTTCATGCTACAAGTTATGCTTGTCAACAGGCTACTACTAAAACCAATAAGAAATTATTAAAAACAACGATTGCAGATGCGCGCGAAGACTATTACGATTTAAAGTATACCAAGTTGTCCATTGCCATGAACAATACCAATACTAATATCGCCGGTTCGGTCGACTATAATGCAGTGGTAAGTAATGCGCTTATGAATGAATATGTCTTTGAATTGATGAGTACTTTACAAATTGATTCTATTTTTGTAAACAATCAATTATGTACCTATACACGTAATGGTAATGTAGTTTCAGTGCCGCTTTCTAGTGCATTGACGGCTGGAACATTTTTTACAACAAAAATTGTATATCATGGTGCTCCAACAAGTGGTACGGGCTTCTTTTCAGCAGGTATTAATACGATAGCTTCGCCTTCTTGGGGAAATAAAGTTACGTATACCATGAGTGCCTCTTATCATGGATTTGAATGGTTTCCATGCAAGCAATCGCTTAAAGATAAAATTGATTCTTCGAGTGTTTGGATAATCGTACCCGATACTTTAAAAGCAGGCAGTAATGGTTTATTAAATAAGGTTACGAGCCTTCCTAATAATTTAAAAAGATATGAGTGGTCTACAAAATATCCTATTGATTACTATTTAATTTCGGCAAGCGTGGCTAACTATGTAGATTATTCTTATTACATGCATTTCGACAATAGTACCGATAGCATGCTGATACAAAATTATGTGTATAATAATCCTGCTACCTTGCCCAATTTTAAAGCAGTAATTGATAGTACCGGCTTAATGATCAATCAACTTTCCAATTTATTTGGGCGCTATCCTTTTTCACAAGAAAAGTATGGGCATTGCATGGCACCTTTAAGTGGAGGTATGGAACATCAAACCATGACAACCCTTGGCTTTTTTAGCGGCACCTTAGTGGTACATGAATTAGGTCACCAGTGGTTTGGAGATTATGTAACTTGTGATAATTGGGGAGATATTTGGTTGAATGAAGGATTTGCTTCTTATGTAGAACAATTATTTGTGAATAAATTTTATACACCAGCAATAGCGTTCAATTATCGAACGGCGGTGCATAATCGAGTAATGCAGCAAGCGGGTGGCACAGTATTCTGTAATGACACTACCGATGAGAATAGAATTTATGATAGTCGTTTGACCTATGATAAAGGTGCCGCTGTTTTGCACATGCTTCGTTATTTAGCACCAAAAGATTCTTTATTTTTTGCCGGCATCAAAAATTATTTAAGCGCTCATGCATTTAGTACTGCAACAACAGGCGATTTAAAAGCTGCCTTAAGCACAGCGTATCAAAAGAACTTAGACACATTTTTCAATCAATGGGTGTATGGCGAAGGATATCCAACCTACAGTGCAGAATGGAATCAACAAATCAATGGAAGCAATTATGATTTTGTTATAAAATTAAATCAAACTACTTCTATGCCATCTTCGGTTGCTGCATTCAACTTGCCACTTCCGGTTTTATTAAGATCTCCTCAGGGCGATACCCTTTTGTATCTTCCTTTTAATACAGCAACAGCTACCTATAATTGGCCAACAAACACGTTTACTAAAACGATCTCTTCAGTAGAAATAGATCCTTCTAATTGGATTGTAAATAAAACAGGTCCAATTATAAAGAATACTGCATTAGCTATATCCAATCTTGTAAATCAAACACTACAAATAGTGCCTAATCCAACTAAAGATTTTTGGCAAATTAGCCATGTTTCTGTTGGCACTCAATTGCAGTTGACTGATTTGAATGGAAAATTGTTATGGAATGAAATAGCAACTAGTGAGGAAATTCAAATTCCAGCAAAAAACCTTGTTCCGGGTATGTATGTGCTTACCGTGCGAGATGCAAATGCAAGTCAACAAAGTATTCAAATAGTGAAAGAATAATTATCGATTCCAATATTCATTTGCATAAGCAGTATTCCAATGAATTTTAGATAAGCTGCTCATTTTTGTGAATTTTTGTAAGTTGATATTTAAACCTATTTCAGTGAAGGGGTTACCGGTAGCCGTAAAGCTTCTTGCATAATTAAATTGAATTTTTTCTAGATCTAACATACATCCGAAAGAAAAACCAGCCATGCCTGCCGCATCTTTGAGCCCTAATTCTCCCCTGCGTAAATGATTGTAAGCCACACTAGCTGTAAACTTTTTATGTAAGTATATATTGGCTCCAAAAATAAAATGTCGAAATAATTTATCGGCGAAATATGATTTATTGGCAACTACATTCGTACTTCCTAAGAAACTACTCGTAACTATATCTGATGGATTGTTATATCGGATATCCCATTCGTATAAATGATGTATAGTTGCCATCAGGCGAACGGGTAAGTGCGCTAAACGATGGCTAATGGCAATTTGCAAATCAAAAGGCAATGCACTTTTTGTTTCAAAAGATGTTAAGTAAAAACCCATATTTTTTGCAAGCAATGCAATATTTAATAATTTGGCGGTATCGGTATACGTTACGCCTACATCTAATAAAGCGGCATTTGCATGTGCATTAGGGAGTTGAAGATTTGCATATTTTAGTTGAGCCCCATAACGCCATTTGGTTGCATACGATCTAGAAGCGGTTAAACTTATTACTGAAGCGTTGGGTTGAAAAGTTGCATATACATTTCCTATATCGTCGGTAAGATTGGTACTTCCGTAGTTGAAACTATGAATGCCTAAAGCAAAAGAAGTTTGTAGCGTTGCGCTATGATAGCCATACTGAAAATGATTTACAGCAATGTTACTGTAATAATTATTTCGGTTGATGGATAATTGATTATGCAAAGAGGGGCGCATCAGAGAAGGATTCTGATCTACTAATCCAATATCTTCACTTGGATCTACAATAGCAATGCCGCCTAAGGCTGTAGTATGTGCAGCACTCGATAATCGTAAGAATTCAAAAGAAAATTGCCCACCTACTACTTGTGCATTACCATAAACGGCAATACCACATGCTATACCTAAAAGTATAAAACGAAATTTTGAAAGCATGTTCACAAAACGATTAAGTGGGCAAAAAATTGCTTAACTATTTGCTTTTTGGATATCGGCAATGATAGCATCACTCACACCCGTGAAAGAGAAACCTCCATCATGGAATAAATTTTGCATAGTTACCATACGGGTATAATCGCTGAATAATGTAAGGCAGTAGTTGGCACAAGCTTCTGCACTTGCATTTCCTAATGGTGACATTTTTTCTGCATAATCTAAAAAGGCATTAAAACCACTTACACCACTACCTGCTGTAGTAACGGTTGGCGATTGTGAAATGGTATTTACACGTACTTTTTTATGTACACCATAGTGATAACCAAAGCTACGTGCAATGCTTTCTAACAATGCTTTTGCTTCAGCCATATCATTATAACC
>CAIWHF010000012.1 GCA_903912405.1 uncultured Bacteroidota bacterium
AGGCGATGGCACAGCTGTTTATATTACGCAAGATATAGGAACGGCTAAATTAAAATACGATGAGCATCAATTGAATCAATCGATTTATGTTATTGCAGATGAGCAAAATTATCATATGCAAGTTTTAAAATTGATTTTGTCGAAATTGGGAGAGCCTTGTGCCGATGGTATTTTTCACTTATCATATGGCATGGTTGAATTGCCAAGTGGCCGTATGAAAAGTAGAGAAGGTACTGTGGTAGATGCAGATGATATGATTGAGGAAATGATTACACTAGCACAAAAGCAAACGGAGGAAGCAGGCAAAACAAGCGGCTTTACAGCAACTGAATTAAGCACTTTGTATAAACAAATAGGACTTGGTGCATTGAAATTTTACTTATTGCGTGTAGATCCTAAAAAGAAAATGATTTTTGATCCTAAAGAATCAATCGACTTACACGGTTATACCGCTACCTTTATTCAATATGCGCATGCACGTATTTGCTCTATCCTTCGCAAAGAGGGTATTGCTTATGACGCACCTCAACTCAATAAGGAAGCAGTTCTTTCATTAGATCAATTAGCTAAAGCAGAAAAACAAGTGGTATTATTATTAGAGCAATTTGACGGGCTTATTACTGCAGCGGCAAACGAATATAATCCTTCATTGGTAGCTAATTATTGTTTCCAATTAGCACAAGCATTTAATACCTTTTACGATGCGCATAGCATTGCGCATGCCGATACGGAAGCGCAAAAACAATTTAGATTATACTTGATCATTCAAACTGCGTATACCCTCAAAAGAGGTATGTTGCTTTTAGGTATTGAAGTGCCTACAAGAATGTAACTTATGATTTTAAATTGTTGGGAGCGGTTAAATTACTACTTTTAAAAGCAGGTATTAAGGAAGCTATGGCTCCTACCGATAATACGGTCATGAGGATGAGGATGACATCGCTAACAACAAATTTTACAGGATAGGATTGGATAATAAAAGAACCTTCTAATTTAACCCATCCAAATTGTTGTTGCCCCCAAGCAATCAATCCGCCCATTAGTAAACCTAAACTACAGCCTACAAACGACCAGAGCAGTCCTTCTAACAAAATGATAGTTTGTATTTCTAGGCCTTTCAGTCCCATGCTCCGAAGCATGGAAAGGTCTTTTTGTTTTTCTAACACTAGCATTGATAAGGCACCAGTGAGATTGAAAGAAGCAATCACTAAAATTAACGTAAGCAGCGCAAAGACAATCCATTTTTCACTTTGCATGATGCCGTACAAGGTTTTGTTTTGTTCGTAGCGCGTAGCAATAGTAAAGTAAGCGCCCATTTTTTTTTGTAGTATTTTTTTTATAGAAGCTGCATCTGCTTCACTACTAATTTTTATTTCTATACTACTAATTTGTGCTTCTTGGTTCATTAACGTTTGTGCTGTATAAAGGGGAACCAACACATAAGCATTGTCAAACTCGTCTTGTATGCTAAATGCGCCATCGGGTTTTACATATTGTCGTTGAAAGGCATTGGCATCTTGTACTTGCAGCAAATCGGTTTTTGCATTGGGATAAATCAACTCTAAGCTGGAGAAATTATTAAGCACATCAATACCTAGCTTATTAGCAATGCCATTGCCTATGATAGCTGACGGATTAAGCGCGTTATTAGTGACCGTTAATTCATTATTGCCTGCTATGATATAGTCTTTATTAAAGTTATTGACATTGAAAAATTGTTTGTCAATGCCTTTTACGGTGGCTATAATTTGTGTTTCTCCATTGCTTACCAATGCATTGTCTTCAATACATGTACTCAGGTATTGAATGCCTTTGGTTGTTTGTATTTGTTGCAGGAGTTGTGGTGTATAAGAAAAGAATTTTCCTTGTGTTGCAGTTATTTTAATATCGGGATAGAAGGTAGCGTATAGGTTTTTAACGAGTGATTCAAAACCGTTGAAAACAGAAAAGAGTAAAATCATGGCAGCTGTGCTCACCACTAAAGCGCCCATGCTTATCTTAGATAAGATACTCACTGCTGTTTGCTTACGCAAACTAAACAAATAACGTTTTGCTATGAGTCCGTATAAGCTCCATTTACGCATCTATTCTTCCTTTTTTTTAGCCGCTTCCCGCGCTAATTTTTCTTCTTCAATTTGTTTAAATATGGCCTCCATTTTGAAAACATAATCTAATGTATCGTCAAGGAAAAATTGAAGATCCGGTACTCTTCGCAATTGGTTTTTGACTTTTAAACCAAGTGCATGTCGAAGGGCACTTTTTTGTTCTTTAATTACGTGTAAAAATTTTGCAGTATCGGGAACTTGAAATAAACTCAAGTAAAAGCGCGCTTCTAATAAATCGGGTGTTACTATAACTTTAGCAATGGAGACCATGCCCCCTTCAAAAATAGTAAGACCTTCTTTTTGAAAAATCTCATTCATTTCATCATGCACTAAACGGGCAACCTGTTTCTGGCGTTTACTTTCTTCCATGCTATTTTTAAGTATTTAAAGCGTAAAGTTAAACCTTTTTCAATTTATAGGCTTCATTCATTGGTTTTTGAGTAGAATTTGTTTTAAAGCTATTAGAATTTATTAACTTCGTACAAATATTTATATAGATGAAATTTGCTTTATTTATTCCTATTAGCGCTATTGTATTATTGAGTGCTTGCAC
>CAIWHF010000013.1 GCA_903912405.1 uncultured Bacteroidota bacterium
ATGGACAATTATTACTTAGTGGATTATTATTAGAGGATGAATTGATCATTAAAGAAAGTGCAGAACGAGCTGGCTTTGTTTACCAAGAAACCTATCCGCTAAATAATTGGATAGCTATGCTTTTTAGTAAGGCATAAGGCTTAGGTTATAACTTTAAATTAGTTTGTTTATATTTGTAAACCAATAGCATCCCTTCAATGATTATATTCTTATTTCTTTTGGCTTATTTATTAGGCTCTATCCCTACAGCTGTATGGGTGAGTAAAAAATACTATGGTTTTGATATTAGAGAGGTGGGCAGTGGAAATGCGGGAGCTACCAATGCTTTTAGAGTATTGGGTACTAAATCGGGTATTTTAGTGCTATTTATTGATATGCTAAAAGGCGCATTGGCGGTAAAATTGGCCTACCTTTCTACGTTTGCTTTTGGCTCTATTGCATTTACCAATTTACAAATAGGTTTAGGCTTATTGGCCGTAGTGGGTCATATATTTCCTGTTTTTGCAACGTTTAAAGGCGGCAAAGGTATTGCTACTTTGTTTGGACTTATTTTGGGAATTCAGCCAATTGTTGCATTAAGTTTGGTAGCGGTATTTTTATTTATTTTAGTGATTACTAAATACGTATCTGTAAGTTCCATGATTGCAAGCATCGCATTTCCTATCATGATTTTATTTGTTTTTAAAGAACCCGAATTAAGTTATCGCTTATTCGCTATTGCAACGGCTTTATTAGTGATTCTTACCCATCATAAAAATATTCAACGCCTTATTAATGGTTGCGAAAACAAAGTCAATCTATTTAAGAAAAAAGATCCAGACGCTAATCGCTAATTTCAATTAACCTTTTAGCTCCTTTCTATTTCATGCAATTTAGTTCCTTAACTTTTTTTGAAAAAATACGTAGCTATTTTTATCCTGTATTGATTCAAAAAAGTAAGCTGGTTCGTGAAGAAACGCTTGCCCTCTATTATTTCCAAGGTCAATATCAATTAAGTACCGATGATGCTATCTATTCAGATGGTACTCGTTACAGACCGGCTAATATTGCCTGTAAACAGTATCTAGATTTATTTAAACAGGCAAAAGAAGTGTTGGTTTTAGGTGCCGGCTTAGCATCGATGGTGCATATTTTAAATAAATATCGATGTTATCCAACCGTTACCTTGGTTGATATTGATAAAGAAATTATACAATGGGCTGCAGCAGTATTGCCAAAAGATTATCCTAAGGAAAAAGTAACTTTTGTTGCAGCGGATGCTATCACAAGCATACAGCATTGTGCGCCCCATTCCTACGACTGTCTATTTGTTGATCTCTTTATTGGGCAATGCTTACCAGATGCAGCCCTGCAATCAGCATTTTTAGAACAATGTAAAAGGGCAATCAAGCCAGGCGGTTTATTTATTATGAACTATATAGCAAGCGATTTTATTGCTTGGAAATATTATCAAAAAAGGGTACAAGACCTGTACCCTAATTTAATGATTATTGAAAATGATATTAATAAAATTATGACGGCTATAGTTTAGCGCTCTGTATGCGCAAAACTTTTCTTTTCTTATTTTGTACGCGCATTTTTTCGGGTACTAATTTTAAGATCTCATCCATTAAGCTTTCCAAGATGCTTATTTTTACAAAGTGTGCATTGGTCACTAAACTTATCTCTCTTACCGGTTCTGGATTTTCAAAATAGCGCACCCGCTCCATTTCATCTTCGTTAAATTCTACCGTTGCTAATTCAGGTAAAACCGTCATGCCTCCATTTTTATCTACCATTTTACGGAGTGTTTCTACATTGCTACTTTCATAGCGATATGGCTTTTTAACTTGTAATTTTTTTATTTGATCACTGCATAATTCTAATATTTGATTACGCATACAATGACCTTCATTAAGCAACCATATTCTATCTAATTCTACATCGCTAGCCGAAATTGTTCGCTTTTTGAGCGCTGGCTCTTTTGGAGCAAAATAAGTAATGAATGGTTCGTAGAATAATGGATATTCTTTAATTTTGCTTTCTTCAAGAGGTGTACTCACCAATGCAATATCAATTTCATTGTTTTTGAGTGCTGCAATTATTTGATGAGTTTCCATTTCCATAACATCTAAGCGTACGTCTGGGAAAGCAGTTGAATAATGCTCTAATAAACCTGGGATAATATAAGGTGCTACCGTAGGTATAACCGCAAATCGCAAGGTGCCGCCTAATATATTTTGTTGCATTTGTATAAGCTCGGTTACTTTACTGCATTCGGCAATAATAATACGCGCTTGCTCTACAATGGCATCGCCCATTACAGTAACCGCAATAGGGTGTTTGTTTCTATCGAATAATTTTACGCCTAATTCTTCTTCTAACTTTTGAATTTGCATACTCAAGGTGGGCTGTGTAACAAAGCGTTTTTCAGCAGCAGCCACAAAACTCTTATAGGTGGCAACGGCCACTACGTATTCCAATTGAGTGATTGTCATAGATTTTAATTATAATGCAAACCTACATTAATATTTTAATTATTAA
>CAIWHF010000014.1 GCA_903912405.1 uncultured Bacteroidota bacterium
TGATTGACTTGCCAATAAGAAAAATTGCGGGTGTCTTTCTTTTTACAATTGGTAAATGGCAGCAGTAAAAAAACATATAAAATATAGGATAACTTTTTCATGGCTTTATAATTGATGACTAAAACGAATATAATAGTAGTCTCCTCGAACGACTTATCAAAGGAGACTACTACTTAATTTATTTTTGAAATTTAGCATATGCTATATCATTGCCTGCTATTACCTGAACAACATACAAGCCACTTGCCAAAGTACTAATCGCTAGCTCATGTTGGTTGTGGTAAGAAGCCACCATAGCACCTGCTTGATTAAAGAGCTGCACTTGATAAGTGGTCCAATGTGCAGGCACCTCAAAGCTAATAAGCGATGCAGCCGGATTGGGATATACACGCAGTTCACTTATTGTTTTTTTAGCAAGCGCATCTACTGAAGTAATTACTCTGTAGCTATCTCTATAACGAATAGAAGCAATGGTTTCTGTAGTACCTGTTTTATTGGTTGTGATCCACAATAAAGGATAATGCTCGCCATTAGCTAACCATTTATAATCTACCGAATTTCTTGGGAAGCCAAATTTTTGTCCACTAAACGTGAAGGTATCAATCTCATTAATTTCGGAGCGAATGCGTAAGCAATTCACCGGCGTGCTTGCATAAGGTGTTACAATGGTTCCCCAACCATCTACTACTGTTTTTCGCTTTCCATTTTGATCTAAAGCACCTAGTGTAGGCAAGTTAACAGACAACTTGTAGGTCGATGAATCTACACGGTTATAAGTAAGTGGAAAATAATACCACTCGTCTTCATCGGAATAATTAATGGGAGTAGATAAGCCACTTATTTTAGCAGCAAAAGCTTCTGCTACAAAACGAGCTGGATTCGTTTTTTTGCTAAAGAAGGTATACACATCGGTAATAGTAACAGGTAAAGGTAAAGCAGCTCCTAAATTTAAGGTATCGGCAATTTTATAGCCATACGCAGTAGTGGCAATGGTTAATGCATATATAGGATTTACACTTAAAGCACTTTTATACTGATCTACACCTTGGGAGATAGGACTAAGGGTACTAAAGTTCCAAACGGTATTAGCACCCGTTTGTTGTAAATTGATACTGGCACCAGCAGTGGGAGCAGCGGTGCTATAACGGAGGGTGTCATTGTTGACCGGCATATCACTTGCTGTGATCGAAATTTGCGCTTGCGCAAATAGGCTTGTAGATAAACAAGCGCTTAAGAATAATAGTTTTTTCATAACGTATGATTTTGTTTTACGAATATAAGTACAATTTAACTTACAAAGCGCAATTGCTTATAATTTAAACGTTGAGGTTAAGACCGAGGTTGAAGCTGAGGTTGAGGCTGAGGTCAAGATTAAAATCTAGGTTGAGGTTTAGTAATCTGCGAGATCCTTCACTACGCTAAGAGTAACCTAAAAACCCGTGCATGTCATCCTGAGGAACGAAGGATCCCACACAAGTTTGGAACTTAGCCATTCGTTGCGACTGACGAATAACACCCACCAAGTCTGAGATCCTTCGCAAGCTCAGGATGACAGCCTACAGTATATTTAGACTCCTAAATAATTGAATGCTTTTTATTCTTAACCTCAACCTTAGCCTCAACAATTACATATTTCTTCTATATTGTCCACCTACTGAAAACAGGGCATTTGTAATTTGACCTAAAGAACAATATTTTACACTTTCCATTAATTGTTCGAAAATATTTTCATTGCGAATAGAACAGCGCTGCAATTTTTTCAATTCCACAGCACCATTTCCTTCATTACGTTTCCACAAATTTTGTACGGTTTGTATTTGCGCTTCTTTTTCTTCCTCTGTACTTCTAATAACTTCCTGAGGTATAATCGTTGGAGAACCTTTAGCACTCAAGAAGGTATTCACGCCAATAATTGGATACCCACCGGTATGTTTAAGGGTTTCGTAATACAAACTTTCTTCTTGTATTTTACCGCGCTGATACATCGTTTCCATAGCGCCCAATACGCCACCACGTTCTGTGATATTATCAAATTCTCTTAAAACGGCTTCTTCTACCAAGTCTGTAAGTTCTTCTATAATAAAAGAACCTTGTAATGGATTTTCATTTTTAGCTAAGCCCAATTCTTTATTGATGATTAACTGAATAGCCATTGCTCTGCGCACACTTTCTTCGGTAGGTGTGGTAATAGCTTCATCGTATGCATTGGTATGTAACGAATTGCAATTATCATAAATCGCATATAACGCTTGCAACGTGGTGCGAATGTCATTGAAATCAATTTCTTGCGCATGCAAAGATCTACCTGAAGTTTGAATATGGTACTTCAACATTTGAGAACGCTCATTAGCACCGTACTTCAATTTCATCGCTTTGGCCCAAATGCGACGAGCCACTCTACCAATAACACTATATTCAGGATCTACACCATTGCTAAAGAAAAAGGAAAGATTGGGTGCAAAGTCGTTGATATCCATACCACGACTTAAATAATATTCTACATAAGTAAATCCATTTGCTAGAGTAAAGGCTAATTGCGAAATTGGATTAGCACCGGCTTCTGCAATATGATAACCCGAAATAGAAACCGAATAAAAATTGCGTACTTGTTGCGAGATAAAATACTGTTGCATATCGCCCATCACGCGCAAAGAAAACTCAGTAGAGAAAATACAGGTATTTTGCGCTTGATCTTCTTTAAGGATATCGGCTTGGATAGTACCTCGTACTGCCTTTAAGGTATTCTTTTTAATTGTTTCATATACTGCTGGCTCTAATACTTGATCGCCCGTTACACCTAATAAAAGCAAACCCAAACCATCATTACCTTCTGGTAAGGCACCACAATATGTTGGTCGAGCTATACCATTTGCTTTATAAATAGCAGCTATTTTAGCGATTACTTCTTTTTCTAAACCTTGCTCTTTGATATAAATTTCACATTCTTGATCTATGGCTGCATTCATAAAAAAGGCAGTCATTGTTGGTGCGGGGCCATTAATCGTCATCGACACCGATGTTTTAGGATCGGCTAATCTAAATCCCGAATATAATTTCTTAGCATCATCGAGGCAGCAAATACTCACACCTGCATTACCTACTTTACCAAAAATATCTGGACGATAATCGGGATCTTGCCCATATAAGGTAGCACTATCAAACGCTGTACTCAAGCGCTTTGCAGGCATACCTAAAGATACATAGTGGAAACGCTTGTTGGTGCGCTCTGGTCCGCCTTCGCCGGCAAACATACGCGTTGGATCTTCGCCTTCTCTTTTGAAAGGATAGATACCTGCAGCATATGGAAATTCGCCAGGGAAATTCTCTGTTAAAACCCAATGTAATACCTCACCCCAAGCTTCAAATTTAGGCACTGCCACTTTTGGTATTTCATTATGCGATAGGGATGTACTGTGGGTTTTTATTTTTAATTCTTTGTCGCGTACTTTAAAAACATAATACTCATCTTGGAACAATCGTTTTTTAAGCGTCCAATTTTCAAGTACTTGTTTATTTTTAGGATCAAGGTTGAGCTGTAGATTTTGATAGGTCTGCTCTAATACTTTGATCAATCGATCTTTATCTTCAATAGCTTCGTGCTGCAGCGTTTCAATTGTTTTTTGAATACTAAATAATTTTTGCGCTATAGCCGATTGCTCTTTTACCCAATTAGAATAGGTTCTATTATTTTCAGAAATTTCGCTGAGATAGCGCACACGTGCTGGTGGAATGATGAACACTTTTTCGCTCATTTCTTCGCTACTCATGAAACTACTTTGCAAAGGCGCCTTTGTTTTTCTACAAATCACATCCATCAAAGCACGATACATGGTATTGGTTCCAGGGTCGTTGAATTGCGATGCAATAGTACCAAACACGGGCATTTGATCAATATCTTCATCGAATCGTTTATGATTGCGTTGGTATTGTTTCTTTACATCTCTCAACGCATCCATAGCGCCGCGCTTATCAAACTTATTGATGACAACTAGATCTGCAAAATCCAACATGTCAATTTTCTCTAATTGTGTAGCGGCACCATATTCCGGTGTCATTACATATAAGCTAGCATCGCAGTAGTCGGTAATTTGCGTATCGCTCTGACCAATACCTGATGTTTCTAAAATGATCAAATCAAAATCGGTAGCCTTATAAATGCTTAAAGCATCTTGGATATATTTTGAAACGGCTAAATTGCTTTGACGTGTAGCCATAGAGCGCATATATACGCGACTATTTTTAATAGCATTCATACGAATACGATCTCCCAATAAAGCACCACCCGTTTTTCGTTTAGAAGGATCTACGGATATAATGCCAATTTTCTTTGGCGCGTGTTCAAAATCTAAAAGGAAACGACGAACGATTTCATCTACCAACGAACTTTTACCAGCACCACCAGTACCGGTGATACCTAATACAGGTATGGCTTTTTGTTTTGCTGCAACCGATTGCAATAAAGCATGCGTATGTGGACTATCGGGAAAGTTTTCTACAGCTGAAATATAGTTGGCTAATTGCGCAGCAGTAGGCTGATCGGGGAAATGGGTTGTGGCATCCGTTAATAGACCTGTAGGAAAATCTGCTTTTTCAATTAAATCATCAATCATCCCTTGTAGGCCCATTGCTCGTCCATCATCTGGACTGTATATTCTAGTGATGCCATAGGCATGCAAGGCTTCAATCTCTGTTGGTAAGATAACGCCACCACCGCCACCAAATAATTTGATATGGCTACCCCCTTTTTCTTGCAGGAGGTCGTACATATATTTAAAATATTCTAAGTGCCCGCCTTGGTATGAGGTGATTGCAATAGCATTTGCATCTTCTTGAATAGCGCAATCAACCACTTCTTGCACACTTCTATCGTGCCCGAGGTGAATCACTTCGGCACCGCTACTTTGCATCACACGACGCATAATATTGATAGCGGCATCGTGCCCATCAAAAAGAGCAGCAGCCGTAACGATTCTGATTTTATGCTTTGGAGTATAAGCCATAATTATTGGTGTTGGAATTGGTTGCAAATTTACAAAACAGAACTTGGAATGCCTATGAATTAGGCTAATAAAAAAAGCGTTCCAAAATTGGAACGCTTTTTTTTGCTATAAATTTTTTAGTAAAGACTATTCTTTATCATCATCTTTCATACGACGAGACTCAGAACCTTCAGCGTGGTGATGACCTTTGCAGAAGTTTTTAGAAACTCCGATAGCGAAGTTTTGAGCTCCGAAGTTGAATCCGAAAGAGCTAGTGTTTAAAGAACTTTTGTTAGCGTAATCAGTAGTTACATTAGAGTAGCTTAAACCACCGAAAGAAATGTTAACAGCAAATCCGTTTTTGATGTTCATTCCGATACCTGGAACGATAGATGGATTAAATCCGTTGTAAGAATCTTCAGTAGAAGTAGTATTAGTAGCACCAGAAATAGCACCAGTAGTAGTAGTAGATTTACCACTCAATACGTTCATGTTCATATGACCATATAAGAAGAAAGTTTTGCTGATCCATTGTGTGTAACGAACAAATGGTCCGAAAGCATAATTTTTATCTTGTACACGAGTGTCAGTTGCAATATTGTTTGAAGTGTTGCCACCTAAACCAATGTTTAAACCTAAAGTCCAATGATTGTTCATTTGATATCCAATACCTGGAGCAATTGACCAAGAATTATCTTTTGCAACAGTAGAAGCACCTACAACACCACCAACTGGAGCAGGAGTAGCTTTATTTTTGTCTAGGTTGTAACTTGCGTTACCATAA
>CAIWHF010000015.1 GCA_903912405.1 uncultured Bacteroidota bacterium
AAAACAAAAACCTTATTAATTCCGAGAGCGTATTTATGGAATGATACGGCGGTCATTACAAAAGATCAGGATACCTTGCGTGTGGAAACAGGTCTTAAGGATTATAATAATGTAGAGATCCTTAAAGGAATTACACAAGAAACCGTTTTGCAAAAGCCAGCACTTTAAATGAAGTATAAATTAATTGCAGATATTGCAAAGTCATTATTGCTTGCCCGATGGAAACAAACTTTGATAGCCGCTGTTGGTGTGACCTTTAGTATCACCATGTTTATTACCTTACTAAGTTTTATGTCGGGATTAAACAATATGTTAGACGGATTAATATTGAATAGAACGCCACATATACGTTTATATAAAGATATTAAGCCAAATGCTCAACAACCTATAACATTAGCTAAGAAAAGGGATACGACCTATAATTTCATTCATTCCATAAAACCGAAACGAGAGCGCATAGAATTGTTTAACAGTGCTACTATTATCAGCGCTTTAAAAGAGGACAAAAGAGTATTAGGGGTGGCGCCCAAAATTGCTACGCAGATTTTTTATAATGTAGGAGTCATGAATATTACCGGTGTCATTAATGGCATTGATATTGAAGCAGAATCAAAATTGTTTTTTTTTAAAGACTATGTAGTGGCGGGTAATTTTATGGATTTAAAAAATGTAACCAACAGTATTATATTAGGTAAGGGTGTTGCCGACAAATTAATGTTGAATATCGGCGATGTGATACAAGTCACGACCAACAAAGGCGAGCAATTACCGCTAAAAGTGGTAGGTTATTTTCAATCCGGTTTGCTGGATATAGACAAGTCGCAGAGTTATTGTTCTATTGCTACTACACAAAAATTATTGGGGGAAGCAAATAATTACATAACCGATTTGCAGATCAAATTAAAAGATGTGGCTTTAGCACCACCAATGGCAAAAGAAATGCAAGAAAAATTTGGTGTAGATGCCATTGATGTTCAAACTGCCAATGCACAATTTGAAACAGGTAGCTCTATTCGTAGTTTAATTTCGTATGCTGTAGGTATTACTTTACTTATTGTTGCTGGCTTTGGTATTTATAATATTTTGAACATGATGATTTATGAAAAAATGGATTCTATTGCAATCCTCAAAGCAACTGGTTTTTCAGGAAATGATGTACATGCTATTTTTATAAGTATAGCTTTGAGTATTGGCATCGTAGGTGGAGCAGGCGGATTGCTTTTAGGCTTTGGATTGTCGAGTATTATAGATCAAATTCCATTTAATACTGCAAGTTTACCAACCGTTAAAACCTATCCTATTATTTACAATCCTACCTTTTATATTATTGCTACTATATTCTCGGTAGTCACCACGTACTTCGCTGGATTTTTTCCATCAAGAAAAGCCAGTAAAATTGATCCTGTCATCATCATAAGAGGAAAATAATGAGCGCCATCGTATTAGAAGCCAAACATATTAATAAATCGTTTCATGATCCTATAACCATTCCGGTATTGAAGGATATTAGCTTTCAATTACGAGAATCGGAATTCGTATCTATTATTGGTAAATCAGGTTGTGGTAAATCTACATTGTTGTATATCCTGTCAACCATGGATACCGATTTCGAAGGTGAATTATTAATCAATAATCAATCCGTTGTTGGGGAAACGGATGCAGCGTTAGCCTTGATTCGTAATCAGCATATTGGTTTTGTATTTCAGTTTCATTATTTACTCAATGAATTTTCGGTATTAAAAAATGTGATGTTGCCCGGCTTGAAATTGGGACAATACTCGGCTGCTGAAGTGGAGCATAGAGCGTATGAGAAGTTGCGCATATTAGGTATAGAAAAAGAAGCCTTAAAAAAACCGAATCAATTATCGGGTGGACAAAAACAGCGGGTAGCTATTGCACGTGCTTTGATTAATGATCCCCTTTTAATTATGGGTGACGAACCCACTGGTAATTTAGATAAAAAGAACAGCGCCATTGTGTTTGATATTTTCAAAGAATTGGCGGCGTCATACAAACAAACCTTGCTGATTGTTACCCACGACAATGAATTTGCCGCGAATACGCAGCGCATTATAGAAATGGAGGATGGGAAAATCATAAATTAACCCATTCAACCACCAAAAAATTTACCTTTTTCTCCTTTTTTTTGTTTTTCGTTAAAAACATAATGCGCTATTATATAAGACTTTATGTATAAAATATTCGATTTTTTAATATTTTTTCCAAATTATTTTAACAAACATGCAACTTATTTTTAAAGAAATTGTTAAATTTAGTATAGACAACGGCGGAATCCGAAAAGCCAATAGAGTAGGAACAACCAAAATTCTTTTATAATGGAACATTTACAAATTGCAAGCGACAATTATGTTGCATTCACGTTCTTTATTGGAACAATGGCTATGATGGCGGCCTCAGTATTCTTCTTTTTTGAGTTGAACAACACTGCAAAAGCTTGGAGAACATCCATTTTAGTTTCTGGATTAATTACTTTCATTGCAGCAGTACACTACTACTACATGAGAGGATACAATTTAGAAACTGGGGATTCACCTACATTCTTTAGATATGTAGACTGGATTTTAACCGTGCCTTTAATGTGCGTGGAATTTTATTTAATTACCAAAAAAGCTGGTGCTAAAGTAGCTTTACTTTGGAAATTAATCTTCGCATCTCTTGTGATGTTAGTTACTGGTTATTTCGGAGAAACTATCGATAGAGACAATAGTGTTCTATGGGGTGTAATCTCTGGTGCAGCGTATTTCTATATTGCTTACTTAGTATGGTTTGGCGAAGTAGCTAAATTGTCACAATCTGCAGGTCCTAATGTTGCTAAAGCAACAAGAATCTTAGCTTGGTTTGTTTTAGTAGGTTGGGCAATTTATCCATTAGGTTATATCTTGGGTACTCCAGGAGGCTTATTTGGAATGAAATTAGTTGCTGATCCGGCTGCTGCTTCTCATGCAATGGATATCGTATACAATATTGCAGATGCAATTAATAAAATTGGATTCGGTCTTGTTATTTATGCTTTAAGCAGAAATGAAGAGTAGTCTCTAATCTATTCCATATTAAAAGAGGCAAATGAATATGTATATATTTATTTGCCTCTTTTTATTTCACCATTAGTTTAATTTTTTTTAACGCAACACTAATGTCTACAAACCCTAGTCAAGATCAATTTTTTGATTACTTATTTATCGGATTAGGAGCCGGTAATAGCCTAATGCTATTGTCGTTATTAAAGCACCAATGTCTGGCTGGGAAAAAAGTAGCTATTATTGAATCGGATGAAAAAAAGTTAAATGATAAAACATATTGTTTTTGGGCTCACGAAACAGATGATTTGGTTGAAGACTTAAAAGCTATTATTGCTTATCAATATACGCATATAGAATTACCTAAAGGAACGCTTCAGTCTATTCAGCATCAACCCTATTGCTATATCCGAAGTATTGATTTTTATAACTATACTTTACAAATTTGCGAACAAGAGCAATTTCCAATTTATAGAATAGCTGTAGAAGGTATTTATCCAGCAAATGATATTTACCAAGTAAGCACCAATGCCGCTACTTCACTATATGCACAAACTATTTTTGATAGTAGACCTCCTATTCCCCAACAGCTTGATAAAAAGGAAATTTTTATAAATCAATCCTTTTATGGGTATCATATCAAAACAGTGCAAGAAGTTTTTGATACGCATGTTTTTGAAATGATGAATTTCGATGTTGATCAAGCAGCCTATACACAGTTTATTTATGTACTCCCCTTTTCCAAGACAGAAGCATTGGTAGAGCTTACCCGCTTTGGAAAAGAAAAAATAAATAGGGACTATGCAAGTAAAACACTTGATGAACATATTTTAAAAAACTATGGCAGTTATCAAATTATTGCAGATGAAGTAGGCAATATTCCAATGACTACTTATCAACAAGCAAGTGCAACTCACAAAGGTGTCATACATACAGGGGCTCGCGCTAATTTAATCAAACCCAGTACTGGCTATGGATTCAAGAATATGTATGTATTTGCTCAAGCCATTTCAAAAAAAATTGCAACTAATCAATTAGAGGGATTACATCAATTTAAATTACCAACAAAAAGTAGATTTCAATTCTATGATCGTTTGTTATTGATTATTTTATATTTCTGGCCACATCAAGGAAAAAGTATTTTCAGCAGTTTATTTAAACATCAAAAGATTAAGACCATTTTTGATTTTTTAGATGAAAAAACTAAGCTCCAACAAGAAATAAAAATTTTTGCAACATTACCTTTAGTGCCCTTTCTAAAAGCTTTATATCTATATGCGAAACAAGAGCATCTGCTTCGTTACCTTTTGTTAATTGTTTTGTCTATCACTTACCTTTCTTTAAACGCAATAGATGCCCATATAGCAGCTATCTTTTCTTATACCACTGTCATTGCAGGCTTATTGTTTTTAGGGTTGCCACACGGTGCTGTAGACCATATACTCCTTATTAATAAAAAAACACCGCTCCTTATTTTTATCCTGAAATATCTGAGTATTGTTTTTGCATATTTCGTGGGCTGGCATTTTTTCCCCACGCTTTCTTTATGTTGCTTCTTATTATTTTCATCTTTTCATTTTGGCGAAGCTGAATTAAAAGAAAATAATATGAAAAAGCAATTAACCGTTTCGCCGCTATCTAGTTTCTTACTAGGGTGCTGTATTTTATTAACGATCATTTTTTCTCATTATAGTGCGTCTGCACAAATTATTTCTTTCATCAGTCCGGGCATAAAACAATATTTATTTCCTGCAAATTGGAAATTTTTCGTAATACTTATTGTTCTTGCTTCTTGCTTGTATATAAGTATGGCAGCATATTTTAAGGAGGGTAAACTACCTATTACCTTGTTGTTGATTTTATGTTTAGGTATGCTGCTTCCTTTAGAATTGGCCTTTGGGTTTTATTTTATATTTCAACATAGTTATAATGCTTGGCAGCATTTGCAATTAGGACTTGATTTACCAGCCAAAATGCTTTATAAACAAGCTCTTCCTTATACCCTTGGCGCAATTTTAATTGGAGTACTATTTTATTTTCTTTCATCCGCCGCTATAGTTCAGTGGAGTCAATATGGGGGATTATTTTTTATATTTTTAGCCTGTATCAGTTTGCCTCATTTTGTGCTTATGCATTTATTTTATAAGCAGCGTTTCCAATAAAAAAGCTACCCTTAGGTAGCCTTTTTAGTTTCTATTTGTGTTTTACATAATTTAGTTTAGCACAAATCGTTCTTTCTGAATAGCATTGCCTTCTTGGTTTATATAATAAAGAAGATACATTCCCTTGTTTAAATTAGCATTGAGGTCTATTTGTTTAGACGAAGTGGAGGTAGGGATTTCCAATAGCATCCTTCCGCAGAGATCATAAATTAGTACTTTTGCAGTTTGCTCGTTAGTTTCTATAGTTGTTTGTCCATTACTAGGATTGGGATAGCATCGATTGATTGTAGTTTGCCCTATACTAGAACCAATACCTGCTGTGCTTGCGCTGCAAGGCATTGCTGTGTTTTGATAGATATTATCAAAATATATTACACCATCTTCTGCTCTGCCCGATAAATTAAAGTCAGGGAATACAACTATTTGATCGTAGGTATTTCCAATATGTGCTGAAAAATCAAACGTAAGCATCTCCCATTGTTGAGTCAACGTATTTGTTTTTTTAATTTCTCCAAGCGACCAATTATCATTTCTCACCAGTTTTATTCCTACATCGCTAATGGTATATTTATAAACCATTATTTTAATAATTTTATTATTAGCATTGATTGTAAAACTGCCAATTCCTGCATTATGTTGTGTTTCGCATCCGGCCCAAGCTTTGCCTACTTGTAAGGCTGTAAATTTTGCACATGTTTTTGAACAGTTTATACCTGTTGTATCTGGATTAGCTACAAATTGCAATGCTGGATTGTTGCCATTTTCAAAAACGTTCCAAGCCCAATTGGCTCCAAAACCATTTGTTTCAAAGTTGATAGGGATGTTTTGGCTAAGTGCTTTTCCGATGCTCGAAAGCAATACGAAAAGAAGTAAGATGTGTTTTTTCATAGATTGGTTTTAAGACTGTGAAACAAATGCACAGTTTACAAACTATAAAAAATATACTTTATAAAGTTAATGCTTTTATTGGGGATTATTTGCCGATACAAAATTTTCCGAAGATCGCCCCTAAGATATCTCTATCATGTTGAATACTGCCGGTAATACTACCAATGGCATATAAGCATCTGCGAATATCTAAACTTAGCAAATCTCCTGATAGACCTTGTTCCATACCTTGTTTCACATCGTGTAAGGCAGTCATAGCACTCAGTAAGGCTGTATGATGTCGCTCATTCGTAACAATCAAATCATTGGTATCTCCTGTAAAGGATTGCGCAATTGTGCTTAAGGTAGTTTGCACTTGGTTGATACCTTCACCTGTTTTTGCTGCAAAAGCAATATGGCGCAAGCCCTTGCTAGATAAGTATTCCGACCAAGTTGCGAGCTTGTCAGCACTAATAAGATCAAGCTTTGTAAGGCAAATGAGGAATGGAATATCGGTTCTTATATATTGTTGTATATCGTGAAAGACGGTTTCATGTATCGGTTCTTGCGCATCAATTAAGTACAAAATGATACGCGCTTGTTCCATTTTCTCTTTGGCTTTTTCAATGCCTATTTTTTCTATTACATCTTCTGTGTCTCTGAGTCCAGCCGTATCAATTAAGCGAAAAGGAAAACCATCAATCGCAAATACTTCTTCTATAGTATCGCGTGTAGTGCCTGCTATGGCACTTACAATTGCGCGGTCTTCTTGCAGCAACGCATTGAGTAGCGTGCTTTTACCCGCATTGGGTTTGCCCACAATGGCAACGGGTATGCCCGCTTTTAGTACATTTCCATATTTAAAGGATTGAATAATAGGTTGGATATGTGCTTCTATTTTTTCAATTAATTGTATTAGCGCAGAGCGATCTGCGAAGGCTACATCTTCTTGACTAAAATCTAATTCTAATTCAATAAGGGCGGCAAAATGAATGAGTTCATCCCGCAAAACTTGTAGTGCTTTTGAAAAGCCACCACGCATTTGATGCATGGCAATATCATGTGCCGTTTTATGACTAGAGGCAATTAAATCGGCCACCGCTTCTGCTTGGGTGAGGTCCATTTTGCCATTTAAGAAAGCACGCTGTGTAAAAGCGCCTGGACTAGCTAACTCGGCACCAACAGTTATGCATAATTGCAAAACCCGTTGTAAAATATAGGACGAACCATGACAACTAATTTCAATCGTATCTTCTCCGGTATAACTTTTTGGGCCTTTGAAAAGACTGATGACCACTTCGTCCACAAGTCCTTCCATAGGAATGCTAGAGAGTGGCAAATGTTTGTATTCAGGCACTACGATATGTCCAAAATGCAGCGTATGGGTTGCTTGCTCGGCAAGATTTTTGCCTTTAAATAATTGTTGGGTGATGGCTATAGCTTCAGGTCCACTCAATCGAATAACGCCAATAGCACCGGCTCCTGAGGGTGTAGCAATGGCAACGATGGTAGCAGTAGGTGCTTGCACAAATTTATTTTTCTAAGTGACTAATACTTCTAAATAAACGATTCCAACGAATACCCTTATTGCCAAAGCTCAACCATACAAACCAAGCTTTGCCCACAATATGATCATCGGGTACAAAACCAAAATATCTAGAATCGGCAGAGTTGTGTCGGTTGTCACCCATCATCCAATAGTAATTCATTTGGAACGTATAACTAGTACTTTCTTTACCATTGATATAGATTTTACCGTCTTGAATAGCTAAATCATTATGTTCGTAATTAGCAATAATACGTTGATATAAGGCTATGTTTTGTAGCGTTAACGCTACTTGTTGACCTGCTTTTGGAACTACTAATGGTCCGTAAAAATCACGATTCCATTTAAAGTTAGCCGTATCATTTGGATAGGCATTGTCACGCGTATCGTTTTTAGCTAGCACAAAAGGAGCAACGGCCAATACGCCTTTCATTTTTTTAATAGCAACCACTTGGTCATTCGCTAAATTAGCGAGATACATTTTTGAATTAGGATCATAGTTGACTTCATCCGGATTCATATCTTGCTCTTCTATAAACTCATCTAAACTAACTTGACCATTGGTTGCAATGGTGTAAGTCATTTTAGAATGAGGATATTGCTCACTAAGTTTATTGCCTATGTACAAATATCCTCCGCGTACTTCTATGGTATCGCCCGGAATACCTACACATCGTTTAATGTAATTTTCTTTTTTATCTACTGGTCGACTTAAAATGGTAAAATTATTTTTTACAAATTCGCGATCGTTATTGTAGTTTCTAAGTAACGCATAATAATCTTGATCTTGCTGTACTTCTAAGGCAACCGTATCACCTGCCGGAAAATTAAAGACCACCACATCATTGCGTTCAATATGTCCTAGTCCAGGCAAACGATGATAACCCCACTGAACGAGCTCCGTATACGATTTGCAATTGAAAAAAGGTAGGGTATTATGCACTAATGGAATAGCCAAAGGTGTCATAGGTGTGCGCGCTCCGTAGGAAACTTTACTTACAAATAAATAGTCGTTCACTAATAAGCTGCCTTCCATAGAACCTGTAGGAATGGTATAAGCTTCTACTAAAAAGATTCGAATAAAGGACGCCGCAACAATAGCAAATACAGCTGCATCTACCCATTCTCTGATAAATGATTTTTTCTTTTTAGGAGTCGTATCCTCTTTCTTTTTCCAAAACGCTAAACGCATATTTTTCTTGATTTATAGAATGCTAAAATAAGAAAGAAATACGGGTATTGCTGCAAATGGATGTATTTTAAAAACAAATTAACAGAGTACAGCTTATATTCATTCCACCACATAGGCTACGTTTGTAAATCGAACGAGTTTTTGTACCTTTCCATGAAATAAAAAAATTGAATTTATGAGTCGTTCTGTAACTATATTAGGTGCTGGTTTAGTAGGTTCCTTATTAGCGGTCATGTTTAGAAAAAGAGGTTATGAAGTAAGTATTTATGAGCGAAGAAATGATATGCGTTTGCAGACTATGAGTGCAGGAAGGTCCATCAATTTAGCCGTTAGCCACAGAGCTTGGCATGCTTTATCTATGGCTGGCTTAAAGGAATTGTTTGAAGATATTGCCATCCCTATGTATGGTCGTACTTTGCATCAAGTAGATGGTAGTGTTGTGTTTCAGCAATACGGTAAAAACAGAGAAGCAATTTATTCGGTGAGTAGGGGCGAGCTCAATAGAAAGCTAATGACAGCTGCTGAAGAAGCCGGAGCTAAAATCTATTTTGAACATAAATGCATCGATGCGGATGTGGTTAATAATCGCTATGCTTTTGAAACAAAGGATGGCCAAACAGTTAGCATACAAGCAGATTTAGTATTTGGAGCAGATGGAGCATTCTCTGCATTGCGAGCAGGATTTACCAAAATGGATAGGGTGAATGCTGTGCAAGAATACATTGACCATGGGTATAAAGAACTTACGATTCCAGCAGCCGCTTCGGGTGCTTTTCAATTAGAGAAAGAAGCTTTGCATATTTGGCCACGACGCAATTTTATGATGATTGCCTTGCCGAATACAGATGCTACTTTTACCTGTACCTTATTTTTCCCTTTTCATGGTACGCCTTCTTTCGATAGTGTAAAAACAAACGAAGAAGTACTTCAGTTTTTCCAAGAACAATTTCCAGACGCCGTACCTATGATGCCAACCTTATTAGAAGATTATGCTACTAACCCAACGGCTAGTTTGGTAACTACGCGTATTTTCCCTTGGGTGTATAAAAATAAAAGTGCATTAATTGGTGATGCAGCACATGCCATTGTGCCTTTTTACGGACAAGGCATGAATGCTGGCTTTGAGGATTGTAGTGTGTTGATGGCTTGCATGGATCAGCATGGTGAGGATTGGGATGCAATCTTAACGCAGTATCAAAAAATACGTAAACCCAATGGCGATGCTGTGTTGCAGTTAGCATTGTATAATTTTATTGAAATGCGCGATAAAGTAGCTGATCCTGAGTTTTTGGAGCGAAAGAAAATTGAAAAAGATCTGGGCTTGCGTTATCCAACACAGTTCAATTCTATTTATGAAATGGTTTCTTTCAGTCATATACCTTACAGTACAGCATGGCAGTGTATTGAAAAGCAAGATGCCTTATTGCAAAAAATTATGCAAGCGGGTAATTACTTCGAGCTCCTTACAACCGAGTCGTTTACGTTGCAGTTAAACCAATGGATGCAGGAATACCAAACCGCTGTAGCCGCATTAGATTTTGGTAATGGGGCTCACTAAACGTTGGTCTATAAAAGAAGTTGATGCACATTTAGTAAGCGAATTACAAGCTTCTTTGCGCGTGCACCCAGCAATATGTTCTATGTTGGTGGCTCGAGGTATATATACCTACGATCAAGCAAAATTATTTTTCAGACCTCAATTAACAGATTTGCATGATCCATTCTTAATGAAGGGCATGCAAAAAGCAGTGGACAGAATATGCTCGGCGATCGAATGGAATGAGCGTATTTTAATTTATGGAGATTATGATGTAGATGGCACCAGCTCCGTTGCTGTAGTTTATTCTTTTTTAAAATCGTTGTATGCAGGCCAATTAAATTATTATATACCACATCGCTATAGAGAAGGTTATGGATTATCCAAACAAGGCATTGATTATGCTAAAGCAAATGGCCATACTTTATTGATAACGCTGGATTGTGGAATTAAATCTGCCGATTTGGTAGACTATGCCAATAGTTTAAATATTGATGTTATTATTTGCGATCACCATTTACCAGACGATCGTATACCCAATGCATTAGCAATTTTAAATCCGAAGCAAGAAGATTGTACCTATCCATATAAAGAACTCAGTGCCTGTGGTATCGGTTTTAAATTAATAGAAGCTTTAGCAATTCAACTCAACAAACCCAAAGAGCAAGTATATGCTTATTTAGATCTCGTGGCTACCAGCATCGCTGCAGATATTGTGGCCTTGGATGGCGAAAACAGAGTATTGGGGTATTATGGCATTAAGAAAGCCAATGAGCAGCCATCCCTTTCTTTGAAAACACTCTTAGAAGCATCAGATTTTAAACGAACCCTACAAATGTCGGATTTGGTATTTGTTATTGGTCCACGCGTAAATGCAGCTGGGAGAATGGATGATGCTAAAAAAGCAGTGGAGCTCTTTATAGAAACGGATGAGGACAAAGTAAAAGAAATAGCCGCCGCCTTACAATCTGATAATTTGGATCGGAAAGAAGTAGATAAAACTATTACGGAGCAAGCCATACAATTATTACAACATCCCGATCAGCAACAAAAAAAATCAACCGTCTTATATCAAAGCAATTGGCATAAAGGGGTTGTTGGTATTGTGGCGTCCCGATTAATTGATCATTATTATAGACCTACCATTGTTTTAACTGAATCAAATGGTATGGCATCGGGTTCTGCCCGTTCCATTCCAGGCTTTAATATTCATGAGGCTATCGAAGCCTGTAGCCATTTATTAGAAAATTATGGAGGGCATTATTTTGCAGCGGGTATGACGATGCAGCTGAATCAAGTGGATGCTTTTATTGCAGCTTTTGAAAAGCAAGTGGTCGACACCATAGACCCGGCAATATTAATACCTGAAATTAGTATAGATGCCGAATTGCAATTGAGCGATATCACCCCTGCTTTACTTAATTTAATTAATCAATTTGAACCTTTTGGTCCAAATAATCTAAGACCCGTCTTTATCTCTAAAGGAGTTAGCGATTACAATGGCTATTCAAAAATTGTAAAAGACGCTCATTTGAAATTTAGCATACAGCAACATGGTTTGCGCATGGAAGGTATTGGCTTTAATTTAGCCGATAAAATAGGCATAGTTAAAGAAGGCCTATTTGATGTTGTCTATACCATTGATCAAAATGAATTCAATGGAAAATCAAGACTGCAAATAAAAGTCGTTGATTTAAAAGCTAGTAAATAAAAAAGGCTATTCGAACGAATAGCCTTTTATTTTATAATAATGTTCTTTTTATAGTAACAATAAGAATGCAGCAGCTGCACCACAAGCACCGCCACCACCACGAGTAGTGCCAACTTGATGAGCATCTTTACCGTCTTTATCACAACCATAGATTGCATCACCTTCGATGAAGCCAACTAGTGTTTCATAATGTTTGTAATCATCAGTTGCATATACTTTATTGGCAACAATTACACCTACTAATTTTTTATGATCACCTTTGTGATTAGTAGAAAAGACATGACCACCCTCAACGATGCCCATTTGCTCTAAATTTTCATCGTGTGCATTAGAACTATAAACGATACCGTTTTCATAAACTCCAATTTGAACTTTATTGTTACCATTGTGGTCGGTACCATAAATATGGCATTGTGCGAAACCAAATTTGCTTGCTACCATTAATACTAATAAGAATGCGATTTTTTTCATAAAATAAGTTTAAGTTCTTTTAAATATGCTAATTGCTTATAAAAGTAAGGACTTTTTTAAATTTTTCAAACAATTTAGTCAGTTTCTCTTGTAAAATATAAATTTCACTTTTCCCCACGTTTCTAACAAACCCGTTTTTGCCTTGCTAGAGTGCTTGTATATATGTACATCTTGTTTATTTTTGTTCATCATTCATTTATAAAAACAGCATCGTGTCTTACGAAAACAAACAACAAGGCGAGCAACGCAACGAAAGCATTTACACAAAACGCGTAAAAGCAGGGAAAAGAAGAACGTATTTTTTTGACGTTAGAGCTACAAAAGGAAGCGATTTTTTCATTACTATCACAGAAAGCAAAAAGAGATTTGATGATAATGGGTATGACCGCCATAAAATTTTCTTATACAAAGAAGATTTCAACAAGTTTGTAGCGGCAATGACAGAAACAGTTAATTATGTAAAAACAGATTTAATGCCAGATTTTGATTTTGATGCGTTTAATCATGATCAAGATGAAGATGGCGAATATGTACCGTACACAGCTCCTGCTGTTGCAGAAACGCCCAATATGCCATCAGTAACAGAAGCTCCGGCGCAAGAAACACCTTCGGCTCTTCCTTCTGCTGATGATGATTCGGGTATGGATGCTTGGAAAATATAATTTCACAACTATATAAAAAAAGGCCTATTGAAAACAATAGGCCTTTTTAATTATTGTTTTGGTTTGTGCATGATGGCAAAAATTTCTACCACTAATCCCAATAAAACAAGAATGGGTGCTAGGGTAATGCGGGTGGTGCTAAAAACTTCCTCTGCATGGAATTGATGCACATCTTCGCTTTTACCACCACTCATTAGGTAAAAGCCTATTAATAATAAAAAAACACCTACAACTATCAGGATGTAGTTGGTTTTGTCGAATAAGAAAATGCTGCTGTTTTTATCTTTTAATGCTGACATAAGAATAAGATTTAATAAAGATCGTCGATAGGTGTTTTTAAATATTTAATTACAGAGCGATGTGTACTTAAAAAAGTAATCATCATACCCATAAAAATCATTATGATTAAAAGAATAATAAAAAGATTGTTGTTGTGCAAGGTTTTTAGAGCAGGCAATTGTGCTTCTGCAAATGACTTTACTAGTAAAATGCCTATGGTCGCTAGCACTCCGCTTATGCAACCATTAATAAGCGCTCTTTGATCAAAAGGACGCGTAATAAAATTTCGAGTTGCGCCTACCATTTGCATAGTTTTAATTAAAAAACGATTACTAAACATTGCCAATCGCACGGTATTGTCTATAAGTATCGCAACCACTAAAAATAAAACACTAGCAATTACTAATAATATGATACTAATTTTTCTGAAGTTGGCATTCATACTATTCACGACCAAGGTAGGATAATTAACATCACGTACTACATTGCTTTGCATAAAAAATTCTTTAATTTTTTCCAAACTGTCTTTGTTTACATAAGCTTCTTGCACTTTCAAGGCAATAGAAGTAAATAGCGGATTGCTACCTAAGAAAGCCTCGATATTCTCATTTTCTAAAGCACTTTGCATTTTTATCGCTTCTTCTTTCGAAATGATTCTTGCTTCTCTAACCCATGCTTGCTTGTCGCAAATAGTTTTAAGGGCTTGCACAGAGGCGTCCCTAGTTTGATCATGAAAATCAATAGACACTTCAATATCCTCTTTAAAAGCTCTTGTAAGTGCTCTGCCATTAATCATCAACCAACCTAAGATGCCAATTAAAAATAATACAAGCGATACGCCAACGATGGCGTATATGTAGGATGGTTTTGATTTTTTTCCTGTTGTCATGCGTATTTTGTTGTCCTTCAAAAATAGATAATTAGCTCCGTAATTTATACTTATTCTCGTATTAATCTGTTTTTTTAACAATTTTCATAAAACAAAAAAAGTATAAAATAATTACGATCACTTCTCTACATTCCTATGCTACAATTGATTAATTTAGCAGTAATACTCTTAAAATTTAATTTCAATGCACGATTTAAACACTTTTTTTTCTCCTTTACCTTATATTGAAACAATTGATAAAGAAGCGTTTCACCCTTTGCAATGGGGTGCGCATGTAAAAGCCTTGACCTCCGAAGATTTTGATTGGGAGGAAGCGGACATGGTCATCGTTGGTTGTGGTGAATCTAGAGGTGCTAACGCTAATTTTTCGGATGCACCCAATACGATTCGAAAATACTTTTATGAATTGTTTGTGTGGCATCCGCATATTAAGATAGTAGATGCCGGCAATATTTTAGAAGGAGCTTCAGAAGCGGATACCAAAGCAGCTTTAGCCATAGTTCTCAAAGAGTTGGAAGCGGCTGGAAAAACAGTTTTGGTTTTAGGCGGTAGTCAAGATTTAACGCTCGAGCAATACAATGCTTTCAAAGCGGTAAATAAAACAATTCAAGCAGTAGCGGTTGATATGCTGATAGATTTAGAAGAAACAGCGGTTGTGAATGACCGAAGTTATCTTATGAATATGCTAACGGAGGATCCTAATTTTATGCAGCATTTTACACATATAGGATTTCAAAGTTATTTTGTGCAACCTCAAATGCTGCAGACTTTAGATATGCTACGTTTCGATTGCTTGCGATTGGGAAAAGTACGAAGTCAATTATCGATTATAGAACCTCCATTGCGTGATGCGCATCTGTTAACCATAGACATGAATGCGGTGAAGTATAGTGATGCACCAATTAATAAAAACGGATCACCAAATGGATTTGCTGGCGATGAAATGTGTCAGGTTATGAAGTATGCAGGCATGAGTCAGCAGTTACAATCTATTGGTTTGTATGGTTATGACCCTACACTCGATCAAGAAGATATGACTGCGCGCTTAATGGCGCAGATGCTTTGGTATTTTATTGATGGGTTTTCTTGGCGCGCTCAAGAAGCATCGCTTTCCGATACAGCTTCTTTTTTGAGTTTTCATGTGCAAATGCAACATCAAGATACCTTGTTTATGAAGAGTAAAAAAACAAATCGTTGGTGGATGCAATTGCCCGATACGTCTATGGCACCGTGCACCTATGAAGATTATTTGTGTGCTTGCAATGATGAAATTCCAGACCGCTGGTTGCGTATTCAAGAGCGTTTGAGTTAGACTTCGTATCTTCACCTTTAAATAAGTAGGCAATAGCGTGATAGAACATAAACAAATTGTAGAAAATGAAAGAGCCGTATTAGTTGGTTTAATTCATCGTTTTCAAACAGAAACACAATTACAAGAATATTTACACGAATTAGCTTTTTTAGCAGAAACCGCTGGCGCCGTTACGGAGAAAGTTTTTTTTCAAAAATTACCCAAGCCCGATAGTAGAACCTTTGTCGGTAAAGGGAAGCTAGAAGAGATTCGCCTCTATGTTCAAGAAAAGGGCATTCAATTAGTCATTTTTGATGATGAACTTACGGGTTCGCAAATTATTAATATTGGAAAAGCTATCGGTGTAAAAACTATTGATAGAAGTGATTTGATCTTAGATATTTTTGCACGCAGAGCTAAAACTGCTCAAGCAAAAGTACAAGTAGAATTGGCACAATACCAATATTTATTGCCTCGACTAAAAGGGATGTGGCAGCACTTAGAACGACAAGGGGGTGGTATCGGTTCTAGAGGTCCCGGGGAAACGGAGATTGAGACCGACCGACGTATTGTAAAAGATAAAATAGGCTTATTGCGTAAGCGTCTTGTAGAAATTGATAAGCAAATGGCTACGCAACGTAAAGAGCGCGGCACCTTTATTCGCATAGCCTTAGTAGGGTATACCAACGTGGGTAAAAGTACCTTGATGAATGTGATTAGTAAAAGTGAAGTTTTTGCAGAAAATAAGTTGTTTGCCACTTTAGATACCACTACTAGAAAAGTTGTATTTGAACAAACGCCTTTCTTATTAAGCGATACCGTAGGTTTTATTAGAAAATTGCCGCATCATTTGGTAGAGAGTTTTAAAAGCACCTTAGATGAAGTGCGCGAAGCAGATTGCTTGTTGCACATTGTCGATATCTCCCATCCCAAATATGAAGATCAGATGGGTGTGGTAATCAAAACCTTACAAGACATTAAAGCTTTTGATAAGCCCATTATTACGGTTTTTAATAAAATGGATTTGTATGAAGCGCATACGTTTGACGAATGGCTATCCGATGAAATCAAAGCGGAGTTATTGCAACAATTAGAAGAACGTTGGCAATTGGAAACGGAAGGTAATGCACTATTTATTTCTGCAATTACTAAGCGCAATATTGATCAATTTAGACATACCTTATTAGCAAAAATAAAAGCCTTGTATGAAGAGCGCTATCCCTATTTAACGCATTTTTATTAGTCGAAATTTCGATTCAAGAAATCTAAAAAGGGTTTGGCTGCTACACAATAACTTTGTAAGGTTTTTAAAAGCTCTTTTTGGGTTAGTAGTGCATCTGGAATAGGATGGGTTACTAAAAAACTCTTTAATTGTAAGTAAGCAACAGCAGGATGATCTAGTGCATATCCTTTCGGTGCTTTTTTTAAACGCTCCCCTTCAATCGCTGGAAATAATTTTTTAAAA
Source organism: uncultured Bacteroidota bacterium (assembly GCA_903912405.1). GTDB lineage: Bacteria > Bacteroidota > Bacteroidia > Chitinophagales > Chitinophagaceae > CAIWHF01. Next base: position 17,111 of record CAIWHF010000015.1, read on the forward strand.
CTGGGTTTGATTACGAGTTGATTTAACTCGTTCCAATTATAATCAATTTCTTGTCGTATGGCTTGTAATGCAGGTGTTTCAGGCATCCAGATACCGGCTCCGAAAAAGCTTTTCCCATTGGGCTCGAAATGTATATAAAAACCTGCTCGCGCTGATTTTCTTCCACCTTTTGCAAGGTAAGCCGCTAGATTAGTTTTATAAGGCAATTTATTTTTTGAAAACCGAACATCTCTAAACAATCGAAAAATACAAGCTTTCGCTTCTAGTCCTTCTAAACCTGGATCAATAGGCGTAAGCGCCGCTATTAATGTGCTTGTAAAGGATTGCATGTCTTTCATGGCTATTTGATAGGTGTCGCGATGCGCATCAAACCAAACGCGATCATTATTTTTAGTTAGTTCTTTAAGAAATTGAAGGGTACTTGCTTCTAACATAAGAGGTGTATTTATAGGCGCTAAATTATAATTATTTCATAAGATATCACCAATTACGTATTGCTTTTAATATCTTTGAAGCAATTATTTTTTTTAGATGAAGCGTTTAGCAATTTTAGGTTCAACTGGTTCTATTGGCACTCAAGCCTTAGAGGTGGTGGCAGCACATCCTTCTTTATTGGAGGTAGAAGTGTTGTCGGCGCACAGCAACGCTAAGCTCTTGATAAAGCAAGCGCACCAGTTTCAACCCAATGCCGTAGTAGTCACCGATCCTACAAAATATGAAGAGGTGAAAAGTGCATTAAGTAGTTTACCTATCAAAGTATTCTCGGGCGCTACAGCACTTAATGAAGTAGTGCAATGGGAAGCCGTAGATATGGTATTGGCAGCCATTGTGGGTTTTGCCGGATTGCATTCTACCTTAGCTGCAATTGATGCTGGAAAGCCTATCGCTTTAGCCAATAAAGAAACTTTAGTAGTAGCCGGCAATATCGTGATGCAGCGTGCTGCTGAAAAAAAGGTACCTATCATACCTGTAGATAGCGAACATTCTGCTATTTTTCAATGCTTAGTCGGAGAAACCACGGAAAGTATTGACAAAATTATATTAACGGCTTCAGGCGGTCCTTTCTTAGGAAGAAAAACTAATTTTTTGGTTAATGTAAAGGCTATGCATGCCTTGCAACATCCTAATTGGACCATGGGAGCAAAAATTACTATCGACAGCGCTACCTTGATGAATAAAGGCTTAGAGATGATCGAAGCAAAATGGTTGTTTGGTTTAAATA
>CAIWHF010000016.1 GCA_903912405.1 uncultured Bacteroidota bacterium
ACAAATCTTTGATTTATTAGTATTTTTGAGCAAATCTAAGGCCATGTTTGAAAAGAAATCAATGACGGAATTAAATAGAGTATCAAAAGATGCATATGCTCATCATATTGAAAATGATATTATTCTAATTCTAGATGATGTGAGAAGCATGCACAATGTTGGCAGTGCTTTTAGAACTGCAGACGGATTTGGTATTAAAGCTATTTACCTTGTAGGTTTTACACCTACCCCGCCGCATAGAGATATTCATAAAACAGCCTTGGGCGCAACAGAAACAGTTCCTTGGAAACATTTTGAAACAATTGAGGCTGCAATGCAAGCGGCAAAAGTGGAGCAATTTAAAATTATTGCAGTTGAACAGACTCATAACAGCACCGACTTGAATACATATACCTACAAGCAAGAAAAAATAGCCTTGGTATTTGGCAATGAAGTAGCTGGTGTTAGCGATGCAGCCTTAAATCAAGCGAGTGCCTGTATAGAAATACCACAATATGGTTCTAAACATTCCTTTAATATATCTGTGAGCATTGGAATTGTATTATGGGAAATGTTGCGTAATAATTAATGTAATAGCAATTTAGTACTTTGATTAAAAGCACCTGACGTTATTAAAACAGTGTATAATCCTGCGCTATAGGTGCGTAAATCAATTGAATATAAATTAGTAAGTTGATTTCTGGAAACTCGATCTTGAAATACTACTTGTCCAATTGCGTTGATTATAGTAATAGAACAGACTTCTTTAAAGGCCAAAAACCTTAGGTTCACTCCTTTACTTGGTGTTGTTGGATTTGGAAAAACAAATACCGATGCTTCAGGACTTAAGGAATTGACTTGAACGCTATCCAACGTGCTGGTATCACTATTTCCATTTTCATATGCTGCTACTACTCTATAATAAACTTGTTGATATTTAACAAAACTACAAGAATCGAAATACGTATTTTGATTGATTGCTATAGCATCTTGTAAGGTCTCATAGCTGTAACCCATATCTATAGATCGTTGCACTATGTAATTTTTAACTACATTACGAGTCGAACAATCCCATTGAACAGAAGACTTAGTTAACGATGATAATATAGCATTACAAGTAAAAGAAGTACTATCTGTAAGTCCTAATTGACTAGAACAGCCACCATCATGAATCCAAACTTCGCCATAATGCTGCATTGGCACCTGAACATAATAACCACTATCATAAGGCACCCAAGATAATTGTGAATAAGGCTTATATGTATAACCTGATGCCACATTATCATTCAAACTTGCATTTTCAGTTGAGCTAAAACTAGGTGCATCATAGACACTAACACCCATCGTATAAATAGACGTAGGCTTACATGAAAAATTAACTGTGGTATCCTTAAGCAATGTTACAAAATCACTATCCCTAACATATAAATTAGCTAGCATAGAATCATTATTATTTAATCCCGCATTGAATAAAAAGCTACTAGGTAAGAAATACTGCTTGTAATTATTTTGTATTACAGATTGATGATAAGCACTAGCCGTAATACTAGTAGCTATTGGTTGAAATAAATTTAGGGAACTAAATACTTGATTTTGATCTGTGAATACTAAGGGATTTGTTGAAATTGATTTTGTAATAGTTATTGCATTCTGAACATTTTTAATAGCATTTATTTTGTCGAAAATATGAATGTCATCAATGGCCAATCCTTCTAGTGTATAACCTTCATCCGATGAAAACACCATTCTCAAATGCAAAGACGAAGCTATAGGCAAATCTATAGATGCTACTTTCCATCTAAAATCACCTTCTATATTAAATAAAGCAAATGGTTTTTGATACCAATTAAAACCGGTGCTATCGCTGCCTAATTTTAACCAATCAATAGCATTAGTTGAATACTCTAACCAAGCACCATCGCACAACTGCGATCCACAATTTTCAATATCATTCAACATACTAAAACTTAGCATTGGATGTTGTAAGGTACTTGTATTGAAAAACGGAAATTGCAAATAGCTGTATTCACTATTATTATAAAAACCATTCAAATTGGTTTTCCATGCTTTTCTTCCGCTAGCAGCAAGCGGTATATCTGATGAGTTAATTGTACCATATTGCCAAGAAACAGCAGTTCCATGAGCGTAATAATTACCAAAATCTTTTTCAAAATTTTCTAAATAGGGAAAAGAAGCTATTAATGGCTGATGAATAAAAGTATAATTTAAAATGCTATCATTTAAATGATAAGAATCTCCATTAGCTTCTACCCAAACATTTAAAGTATGTGCTCCAAGCTTACTACAATCTAGTAGTTTTGACAAAGCAATAAGCATTGGTACTCGAGCTGGACAATTAATAACGGAATCTTTATAGGTTGGTCCACCATCTAAATTATAGTACACAAATACTTTGGGTAAAGGATTAGGTGATTCATTCTTGATTTCAACAGCAATAGATTGATTTGCACTTAAATTTGAAGCGAACTTTTTAGGATTACTAATTTTTGTCAATTGCACATCATTGGTTACTGTATAAATCTTAAAATTATCGAGTACTAATCCACTACCTAATTGTTTACCTGCAATAGAACTCAAACCAAGTTGATCGATCTTAATCTGCAAACTACTTGAGAATCCAGCTGCACTTAAAGCCGACAAAGAAAAGGAAGGCGATTTATGCACAACACCCGGTAATAGATTAGAATCAGAAGTGTAAAGGCGTTCGTAATTAATTGTATCAATTGCTCTTGCAAAAACAGAGAAATTGTTTTTCGAAGTGAACTTACTTGGTGCGTAATAATCAAAATCAAAACGATATTCTTGATTTATAAATGCAGTGCAATTGAAAGTAGCCTGCAGGGTATTTTTAATGAATGAATTGACACTATATTGAGCATCTAAGTGCATGCTTCTCGATCCTTCAATTAGTAAACTATCATTAATGAAAGTACATAGTTGCCCTTCATTAGCAGTAGTTTCGAAATCGAATCGTTCATTTGAGGACAAAGCATAGTGAGTACCTAATAATCTATAGCTTGCTGTAGTTTCAAAATCTTCATTAAATGGTAGTAGGATTGGATTATTTTGAATTTGTCTTAAAACAATAGTTAAGGTGTCATTTTGGGGCACAGCATCTATAGCAGCTGTATTAGTAATTGCTACACGCAACGAATGACTACCAATAGTTTGGAGACCAACAATTGGAATGGAAAGCAACAAGGTGTCTCCAGTGAACACTGTTTGTTGAATAGAATTTACTTGCCAATTAGCATTATCTACCTTATAAGAAATTTTGAAATTATTAAGCGGTGTTAAGGCTCTATTTTGGATGCTAAATCGTACTAGTTGATTAGCACGAAATTCACTATTTGTTGCTACCCTTCCAATAATAGGACTCATAAAATGATGCATAGCTATATCATTCTTATTAAAGCCTATACAATTTCCAAAATTGGGTTTCACTTTTATGGCGGCTGATCGATATGCTTCTTTATCAAAAAAAGTGGGCACTACAGCAATATAATAAGTACTATCTGTAGACAAACCATTCAATTCAAAGTTAGTTTGATTAGTACTATCTATAACTTTTAACACCCCTTGTTGAAGTAATAATATTTTGTATTGAGTTGCAGATGAAATGGCATTCCACTTCATTTTAATAGAACCTGGACATTGATTCGAATCCAGTGTTACCTGAAGTCTAGAATGAATAAGAAAAGTATCTGATGTTGCTAATACAATGTTAGTAGAATTTAAAATTCTTAGAAAAACATGATCATTGTTAATTGCTGGCGTTCTCCAATTATAGGCATATTGTAAAACATCTACATTAGAATCAATGGTAGTCCATGTTTGTTTATAATCTGTAGAATATTGAATTTTTATTTTTTGCTGATTATTCAAATCTCCATCCCAATAAATATAAACATTAGTATCGGCTAATAATGGTGCATTTTTATATGGGAACGTGAAGGCAATTTGATTATAGGAAAACTGATAAGTTAAAGAATAAGCCTGTTTTGAAGATAACATAGCACTGGTATTAACGGAGGCTGTGTAATTTCCTGGAACAGGATTCTCGATTACAACTTGCTCTACATTATTCAAATGATCAATTCCCGGTTGCGCTAATTGTTGTTCCAACCCGTTATTAGGATTGAGTATTAACGGTAAGTATGTTGTAGCTGTTGGTGAAAGAACTTTTAAATTCAAATCATTAGCTAATGCTATAGGGGCTAAAGAAGATTTTAAAGTGTCGTTCCAGCAAATAAGCACTTTCAATTTAGCAACACCAGCAGGAACAAAGATTGAATGATTATGTGTTGTATATTTATTTAATACCGCTTGAACATAGCGATTGCTATCTAAACCGACTAAGGCTCTTTTTACATTCAACAAACCAAATCCAAAAACAAAGTCGGGTCCCTTATTGCCAATATCTGTAGCACTATTTAAAACAAGCGCTTTCAATAAATCACTTTTTGGCAACTTGTTTGAAAATAGTTGTTTGTAGCGTTGGGTTATAAGTGCTAATCCTCCAGCTACTTGAGGACAAGCCATACTGGTGCCCGATGCTTGTAAGTAATTATCTGTGGGTATTGAAGAAAAAACATCTTGACCAACAGCTGTAATTTCAGGTTTGATTCTACCATCTCTAGTTGGCCCTTTAGACGATAACCAAAAATGATAATTTGATGCATTGACCCCAGCAACTACCAGTGGATTTTTTGCGGATTGATAAGAACCTTGCACCGTTCCAAAACCATTTGAATAAGGTGTACAATTTAGATTGGCATCATTACCAGCAGCAAAAACATGTATCACATCGGGATAGGTAATGGTCATTTCATCTAACCAATACGAATACAAATCATATAATCCAGCATAGGTACAATTCCCTACTCGAGCACTATAGGAATTATTAGTTATAGACATGCCGTGCGTTTGACGCATTAATGCTGTTTGATTCCAAACATTTGAAAAATTATGCGCAATACCTGTTGCATTAGGTGCCATTCCCATGCCTTCTTGAAATAAAGTGCCATTGCCCAAAATAGTACCGGTAACATGTTGACCATGATTAGCAATTGGAAACGTATTATAATTGATTATTCTATTTTTAGTATCTGCATGATACATTCCAGAAGCATTATCACCAATTCCAATAGTTACACCCGAACCATCTAAAGCATTAATAGTATTATTATAGCTAATTCCAATTGCCTGTAAATTTGTTTTCTCTGTATAGTTTAGAATTCTATCTTGAGCAGCTAACTGTACTTGTACTATAAAATTATAGCCGACAATGATTTTAATTTTATCCAATGGCAAACTACATTCAAACAAATTATCCGTAAGAAATTGAATATTCGTAAGGCCTATATTTTGAAGCGCTGACTGAATGACACCAAGATTAACAGCGGAAACAAATTTTATAAGTAGTTTTTCGCTTTGTTTACTTCCTGATGCATATAAATCGTCCGAAGTTTTTAGCTGAGGAGTATAGATAGCCGTTGATATATTAAATGAATTCAAGAATGAATCTACATAAATAGTACGATCAACATATACAATAAATATGCGATCACTAAACTGCTCTACTATCTGAAGTCCTTTTTCTATAAAAAGAGACTTGTTTAAATTATCAACGGCTTGATTAAATTTTAAAATATAAAGCGAATGTGATGAAAAACTATCTTTATACAAAACTGGATGTAAATCGAGTTTATGCTGATTGATGACGACATAAGAAGTAGCTGCTAAAACCGTAAAAGTTGATAAGCAACAAATTAAAAAAGCCAAAAAAAAGTGCTGTAAACGCATACATTCAGTTTAAAAGCTATTTACGAAGCGATTTACAAAATAATTTATACCCAATATAAAAGTTAAAATCAAAAGCAGTTGCACTATTCGCACTCCCAAAACCAGCAATATAAGCAGGAGGCAATTCGCTAAATTGTGTATGGTTCAACATGAATTTCCATCGTAAGGTCCATCCTGCAGTAATAGTTGGCAAAACATCCACTTTAATACCGCCTAATAATTCAAACCAAGGTGCAAAAAAAGAGGCTGATGGCACTACTCCATTGGTTGAGCCCCAAAAGGAATTTATTGTTTTATAATAGCCTTCTGATCTATTTATTGAAGATGCTGCCAATCTAAGACCTACAAATGCAATATCTAAGTCCTTATTATTAACGGGTAGTAATAAACTTTTATCTAAGCCTATTTTAATAAAACTATTACTTGTTGAATAGTTCAATAAGGAATTATCAACAGATGAAGAGCCATATCCAAATTCAAAAGTATAATACGTATCCTTTTTCAACAATGCATCAACAGCAAATTGAATGTCCTTATTAGCTGAGCTTGTATTGACTATTAGCTTAGCAATATCAGCAGATACGCGTACTTGTTTCACACTGTCTTGAGCCAATGCAGTTGATGCGAATAACGCTAAAAACAATACTCTAATAAAATAGTTTAACATGTTCTATTGTTGCATTTTCAGTTACATTGAAGTTATTTATCGATACGGAATCCAAATCATGATGAGTGGAAGCAACTTTATTTATAGTAAAATAATACGTATAACCACACGCTACCGAAACAAAATGCAAAGAGCGCGAATAATAAAAGACTATTGTATCTGTTGATACTTTTGATGCATCTATTTGAAACATATACTTAGTGGAATCAGCTTTAGGGTTAAGAGTTAAAGCAAATTTTGAACTATTCTTTTGATTTTGAACCCATGTTTTAATACTGTCGCCAATAACTTTAATCATAGGGTTTGGCAATAAGCTATCTTTATGGGAGGTATCGGCATATTTATAGGATCCTAATCGTAAAGAAGCATCAATTGGTTGCAAACAAGTATTGGTATCTTGAGAGCAAGAATAAAATGTAAGTAATAGAAGGAAATAGAAGAAACATTTAGTCAATGGAGGCAACAATTTTATCAATCTCTTGAATTAATAAATCTATTTGCTTTTGCACATACTCGTTGCTATTAGCGGCATTACTAGTAGTAGCCGAAACACTCAAAGAGTTTTCTTGAATGGCTTTCAATTGCTCTTGATAAAGAACTATTTTGTCTTGAGCAGCTGCATATTTTTGCTTTACTACCTGTAGCTCTTTATTACAAAGGGTATACTTTTTAATTAGCAAAGTTACTTTCTCCTCTAAAAGAACCAAATCAAGAGTTTGTGACAATAAAGGTTTTTCAATTGAATTGTTAGAAGGTATAGTTTGGGAGCGAATAAAATCTACTATTAAAAATGACGAGCTTAACATTATTGATAGTGATAACACACTTAAAAAAAAGCAAAAAGAAG
>CAIWHF010000017.1 GCA_903912405.1 uncultured Bacteroidota bacterium
CTATTTTGGCATAGTCAAGATGCGTTATCTGCCAATAAGTATTGCAATAAATAATCCAACTGCAATTACTGCAGACGACAATAAAAATAACTGAAAAATCGTCAAAGTTAGGCTATCACTTTTAGTGCTATTTGATGGGCACAATTCATCCCATCGATAGCAGCACTTACAATACCCCCAGCATATCCAGCACCTTCTGCACATGGATACAATCCTTTTATCTGAATATGCTCTAACGTATTTTTATCTCTTGGAATTCGAACTGGTGCACTTGTTCTTGATTCTGTTGCAACTAATACCGCATCGTTGGTATAATAACCTTTCATTTTTTTCCCAAAATCTTTCAATGCAATTTTTAAAGCCGCTGCAATTTCTTTTGGTAAGGTATCCTGCAAGGAGCTGCTTACAATACCAGGTAAATAAGAACAGTCAGGCAAGGATGTAGAAACTTTATTAGATGTAAAATCTATCATTCTTTGTGCTGGCGCTTTTAGTAAACCGCCTCCCATTGCAAATGCTTTTTGCTCTATCATTTGCTGATACTGCATACCGGCCAATGGTCCGATAAAACCATAGCGTGCAAAATCTTGCTCATCTACAGTAACTACGGTGCCTGAATTGGCATATGGATTATTTCTTTTGGAGGGCGACCAACCATTTACAACGATTTCCCCTGGCGCTGTAGCGGCTGGAGCAATAATACCACCAGGGCACATACAAAATGAGAAAGCACCTTTTCCGATAGCTTGTGTTACTAAAGAATAACTAGCTGGTGGCAACCAATCTGGTTTTATAGCGCACTTATATTGTGCGGAATCAATAATTGATTGAGGATGCTCTATACGCACACCCAATGCAAAAGGCTTACTTTCAATAGCAATTCCTTTTTTAGCTAATAAAGTATAAATATCTCGGGCAGAATGACCCGTAGCTAAAATAAGATGTGTACACGGAATTAATTCTTCTTGATTTACCTCAATACCGGTTAATACATTCTCTTTACAATGAATATCCGTCAATTTAGTATCAAAACGAACTTCTACACCACAAGCTATCAGCTGCTCTCTAATAGCACTTATGATCTTAGGTAATTTATTGGTGCCAATATGAGGATGGGCATCGATTAAAATAGAAGGATCTGCTCCAAAATGCACCAAATACTGCAGCACTTTTCGTACATCTCCCCGCTTCGTACTTCTCGTATATAATTTTCCGTCACTATAGGTACCGGCACCACCTTCTCCAAAACAATAGTTTGATTCTGGATTTACTTCCCCTAATTTATTGATGGCCGCCAAATCGCGTCTTCTTGCACGTACTTCTTTGCCTCTTTCTATTATAATTGGCTTTATGCCTTTAGTTACCAATTCAATTGCAGCGAATAATCCGGCCGGACCAGCACCTACAACAATTGCAGTAAATGGAGCATGATGCACCTCTTTCCAAATGGGATTAAAAGGGTCTGATTCTTCAATAGTTTGATCAATATAGGCCTCAATTTGCAAGGCCCATTTAATGATTTTTCCACGCGCATCTAGAGAGCGTCGTAGCAATTTAAATCCGGTTAATTGTTTAATATTAATTTGTAAATGTTGGGCAATGGCAAGTTGCAATGCTTCGTCATTTGTGCAAACCTCTTGAGTAAGGGTTAAGTTAATCGTCTTTATCATAATAATGCTAGGTTTTTATCCTAGAAGAAAATTAATGAAATAGCAAAAGCTCCTTTCGGAGCTTTTTTAATTAAGGATGAAAGTTTTTATAAGTAGCTTTTACGGCGTTCAAATGCTTTATAAACATTGCAACATCGGGATTATAGCTATAGCCCTCTTTTGCTAATAAATGTTCCTCTCCATCAACAAAAAAGTAAATAGGCTGTGTATTGGAATTGTATTTGCTTGCCTGTAAATCAGAGTTGAATTGACCAAGCGTTTCTACGGTAGTGCCTAAAAACTTAGATTCGAATTGTGCTTCTTTTGGAATTTCAACTTGAGTAGCATCACAATAGAGAGAGACAATAATAAAATCTTCTTTAAGCATTTTTAATACAGCTTCATTACTCCATACTTGTGTTTCCATCTTGCGGCAATTCACACAAGTGATACCGGTAAAGTCGAGCATCAAAGGTTTATTCAATTTTTTAGAAACAGCTAAAGCTTCTTGATAATCAAAATAGGTATCTAAACCGAATTTACGAACCGCTTCTGGCTCGTATAATTTCATTTTATCAGCATAGGTATGCACCTCTTTAACGGACTCTTGTGTATTAGAAGCGCCAGAATTTAGAACAAAATCTTGCGTACCCATTGGTGGTACAAAAGCGCCCATACCATTTAATGGAGCACCCCACATGCCGGGCAATAAATAAATTGCAAAGACTAAGGAAGCGATCGCAAACATGGTTCTGGTAACCGTTAAATAAGGCAAATCCCAAGTGTTTTTTGGCAAATCGCTATCGTGCGAAAAACGAATTTTACCCAAAAGATAAAGTGCCAATACAATTGCAATAACTACCCAAATGGCAATAAAAATTTCTCTATCTAACAATCTCCAACCTTTTTGCAAATCTGCATTAGACAAAAACTTGAAGGCCAAGGCCAATTCAATAAAACCAAAGGTAACTTTAACCGCATTTAGCCAACCACCTTGTTTATTTAATGCACTCAATAATTGAGGGAAAATTGCGAATAAAGTAAATGGAAGTGCTAGACCTATTCCATATCCCATAAAACCAAATAATGGACCAATATGAGCACCTTTAGAAATCTCTGAAATCAATCCACCTAAAAATGGAGCTGTGCAAGAGAAAGAAACAATAGCCAAGGTAAGCGCCATGAAGAAAATGCCGCTAAAGCTATTCATATTGGCTTTGCTATCAGTTAAGGTACTCCATTTTGATGGTAAACTCAATTCGAAAGCTCCTAAAAAAGAGAAGGCAAAGATCATAAACAAACCAAAGAAAACGAGATTAGTTCTCCAATCTGAAGAAAATTCGTACAGGATATTCTTATTGTTAACCAAGGTTAATAAAAACCCTAAGAGCGTAAAAATTAAAACGATTGAAAATGAATATTGTAGGGCTACTTTTATACCCGTTTTTTTATCCTTAGAACGCTTCAAGAAAAAGCTCACCGTCATGGGCAACATAGCAAAAACACATGGAGTGATAATTGATAATAGTCCACCTAAAATACCTTCAATGATCAACATAAGATTGCTTCTTTTATCAGAAGGACTAGTGATATCATCCTCTTTTGTTGTCAATACTGTTTGTTTTGTTTCAGAAGCATCATTTATTGGTGCTGCAGTAGCTTCAGTACTTGCTATGGCATTAGTATCTTTCGCTGCATTAGATGGCACTATAGTTTGAGCATCTTTAATTTCAAAGGTGCATTTTTTGGTTGCAGGTGGCAAACACATTTTATCATCACAAACTTGATAGGTATATGAACCTGTCAAAATCGTATTTGCATTAACATCCAATTCAGCAATGTAATCCACTTTGTTTTTAAAATAGGTCACTTTACCATCTACACCATCCATTAATTCGGTAATAGCATTACCCTTTTCTTTAAATGTACCCAACTTTACAACGGCATCATTCTTTTTAATTTTAAACGAAGGCACAATTTGAAAACCATCACCGCCTGGGTGTAATGACCAAATGTGCCAACCTTCCTTTAGTTGTAAATGAAAAACTAATTGGTAATGGTTGTCTTTAACATGTTTAGTTTCAAATGTCCATGTACTGGGATCAGCAATCATATTTTGAGCAAATATTCCATTTGCAGCAAAAACAATAGCAAGAATAAATATAATTGGTTTGATAAATTTCATAAATATTAATTAGACAATGCTTTCAAAATAGCTCTTCCATCTATGTTATGTAGCGCATCACTGCACGCTCGTTCAGGATGCGGCATCATGCCAAATACGTTTTTGGTACTGTTACAAATACCTGCAATATTATTTACAGCACCATTAGGATTGCTTTCTTTGGTAACCTTTCCTTGCTCATCGCAATATCTAAAGATAACTTGTTGGTTTGCTTCTAAAGAGGCAATAGTAGCATCATCTGCAAAGTAGCGTCCTTCCCCATGAGCTACTGGAATCTTCAAGGTTTTTTGTGCTACTTGCTGAGCAATTCTATTGTCGCCACCTTCATTTTTGATGTAAACATTTTTACATACAAATTTTTGATGATCATTTTGCAATAACACACCCGGCAATAGGCCCGATTCACATAAAATTTGAAATCCATTACATACACCAAAGACCTTGCCACCTTTATTAGCAAATGCAATTACTTGCTCCATCATGGGACTAAATCTAGCTAAAGCTCCACATCTCAAATAATCACCATAAGAAAAACCTCCCGGCAAAATAATGCAATCGTCTGTTGTAAACATACTAAGGTCAGAATCTTTGTGCCACAACATAATAACCTCTTGTTGCAAATCGTCTTGTAAGGCGTGTAGCATATCTCTATCGCAATTA
>CAIWHF010000018.1 GCA_903912405.1 uncultured Bacteroidota bacterium
AGCCGGTGCTTATTCCTCAGGTACCGTCGGCACAAATAGAAATCTGTGGTTTCTTCCCTGATAAAAGCAGTTTACAACCCAGAAGGCCTTCATCCTGCACGCGGCATGGCTGGTTCAGACTTGCGTCCATTGACCAATATTCCTCACTGCTGCCTCCCGTAGGAGTCGGGCCCGTGTCTCAGTGCCCGTGTGGCTGATCATGCTCTCACATCAGCTACCCATCGTCGACTTGGTAGGCCGTTACCCTACCAACTATCTAATGGGACGCACGCTCATCTCCAACCACCTAAGTTTTAATAACCAAACAGATGCCTGTTAGTTATCTTATGGGGTATTAATCCGAATTTCTTCGGGCTATGCCCCAGTTGAAGGTAGATTGCGTACGTGTTCCGCACCCGTTTGCCGGTCGCCAGCAAGTATTGCTACTCCTGCTGCCCCTCGACTTGCATGTGTTAAGCCTGCCGCTAGCGTTCATCCTGAGCCAGGATCAAACTCTCCATTGTAAATAGATTGTTCGATCTGACTAATCAAAGACGACGTTGTCGTTTAAATTGAATGGTCGATCGTAATTTTAATTTTTACGCTTCTTACCTGGCGTTTTGAACTTCATCAAAACGCGCTGTTGTTTCCTTTCTTTCAAAGATCTTTATTACATCAAATTTACATCTGATAATTTACTAGTACATGACTAAGGAATCGAACCTCTACTAATTCGCCACCTGGCTGCCACCTATCTTATTACTTATGAACTTGTTATACCGTTCTTACAACGGGAGTGCAAAGGTAGTGTTCCTTTTTTATTCTTCCAAACTTTTTGTAATCTTTTTTAAAAACTTTTTTTTAAAAAAATCCGTATTACGTTATACCCTAGTTTAGATGCTGTGTACTTCTTAAGAACTGCTTTTCGGGAGCGCAAAGGTATATCCTTTTTCGCACTTAGCAAAATATTTTGAAAAGTATTTTAAATAATTATTTCCTTTTCATTAATTAACTGTTATTAAAATACTATACATCATTCTCCCCTATTGCATTTTAAGCTTTTTGTATCCTATACTTTTACGCCAAACAAATAACCTACTAATGCAGAAAGACCCATGGCAATGGTGCCCCAAATGGTAATTCTAAAAATAGCTTTTGTAATATTTGAGCCTCCTATTTTGGCTGCTGTGGCGCCCAGTAATATTAGGAAGACCATAGTGCTTCCATATAGCCAGTATTCCATTCCTATTATAGGTGCAAATAATACGGTTAGCATTGGCAAAAGGCCTCCTACAAGAAAAGAAGCGCCTGACGCTAACGCTGCCTGAATAGGATTGGCCTGACTAATCTCATTGATGCCCAATTCATCTCTAATATGTGCACTTAATGCATCTTTCTCTGTTAATTCAACTGCAACTTGAAGCGCTGTTTCTTTTTTTAATCCTCTCTTCTCATATATTTGAGCCAAGATTTGTAATTCTTCATTGGGCATTTCTAATAGCTCTTTCTTTTCCCGCTCAATATCTGCTTTCTCTGTATCGGTTTGTGAACTAACGGAAACATATTCGCCAGCTGCCATAGAGAGCGCACCCGCTACTAAGCCGGCTAAGGTAGCTAATATAATAGGCTCTCTTGAAGTACTTGCTGCAGCTACACCAATAGCTAAGCTTGAAATGGAAATAATACCATCGTTAGCACCTAAAACTGCCGCTCGCAACCAATTACTGCGATGTATGTAATGACTATCTAAATAATTGTCTATGTTGAGCATGTGTATATTTTTAAAAAATGTATGATTTTAAATTGTATAACTAAGTTACTAGTTTTTTAATATCCAGGTAATTCCATTGTCATCAATCAATACTTTATTATTTACAATTTTAAATA
>CAIWHF010000019.1 GCA_903912405.1 uncultured Bacteroidota bacterium
CTAATTCCTTTCTATTATTTAATACTCTTTTTGGGATTCCTTCCTAAAACTTCATCTACCATTCCATAAGCTTTTGCCTCTTCTGCTGTCATCCAATAATCTCTGTCGGAGTCTTTTTCAACTTTTGCAAATTTCTGTCCACTATGCTCCGCTATAATCTCATATAGTTCTTTCTTTAATTTTCCTATCTCTCTTGCTGTAATCTCAATATCACTTGCTTGACCTTCAGCACCTCCAAGTGGCTGGTGAATCATTACTCTACTATGTTTTAAAGCGGTCCTTTTACCATTGGTTCCCGCACACATCAATACCGCCGCCATTGAAGCTGCAATACCAGTACAAATTGTAGAAACATCTGGCGTTATAATTTGCATGGTATCGTAAATACCTAAGCCGGAATAAACACTGCCTCCTGGACTATTAATGTACATTTGAACATCTTTATTTCTATCAATGCTTTCTAAAAATAATAATTGTGCCGTTACAATATTTGCAACATAATCATTAATGCCTTCTCCTAAGAAAATAATTCTATCCATCATTAATCTAGAAAACACATCCATTTGCGCTACATTCATTGGGCGCTCTTCGATAATATAAGGCGTTAATGCAGTTGGCATTTTAATAGCAGAGGTATATTGATGTAGGGTATTGCTACTAATACCATGATGTTTAATTGCGTATTTGCGAAATTCGTTCGATTGCATATATTAAATTTGTAGTTTTAAGATTGAAAAAGTAAAAGTATTGATTTTTTTCAAGACCCAAATATAATTTAAACATGTCATATACCTTACAATTTGAAGCCAAACATTTGTCAAAAAAAATAAAGCATTCCGACCAAGTGTTTTTGATAGGATCTTGCTTTACAGAGCATATGACTGACTACTTAAACCACGCAGGATTTAACACCTTAAGTAATCCGAATGGAATTTTATTTAATCCATTAAGTGTAACTAAAAGCATGGATGCTTATGTAAACAGTGAACATAAAAAAGCCACAGATTTATTTTATTTAAATGAATTATGGAATAGCTGGGATCACCATACACGCTTCTCTGATATTGATAAGGGAATAGCCTTAAACGAAATGAATGCATCTATTGACAAGGCGCATGCATATATTAAACAGTGCGATTGGTTGATTATTACTTTGGGGTCTGCATTTCAATATCATCTTATTGAAAACAAGTATCCTGTAGCTAATAATCACAGAGCACCTGGACAGTGGTTTGAAAAAGTACTTCTTTCGATAGCAACTATTCAACAATCATTAACTGAAAGCTTGGAAAAGGTAAAAACAATTAATCCCAGTATAGAAATTATTTTTACCATTAGTCCGGTAAGGCATATAAGAGACGGTGTGATAGAAAACAATAGGAGTAAGGCGCGATTAATTGAAGTAGTGCACAATTTAACGAATGATTATAACCACATGCATTATTTTCCAGCCTACGAGTTGATTATTGATGTACTTAGAGATTATCGATTCTATGATATAGACCTTGTGCACCCTAACTTTGCTGCTACTGCAGCAGTTTGGGAATCGTTTAAGAATAGCTGTATTGAGCCGTCGGCTTTTGAGCTAATGAACAGTATTGAGCAATTATTTAGGGCAAGCAGGCATAAAAGTAGATTTCCAGCTACTATAGCCCATCAAAATTTTATAGAACAACAGATAATACAGACAAAACAATTAATGGAGCGCCATCCTTACTTAAAAATGGAGCAGCTTATTGCTGAATTTGAGCAAAACAAATAAGCGCTGTTGTAATTATTTAGTTACCTTTGCTTCCTTATATATTACTTATTTTATGGATAAAAATTCAGTCATTGGATTCTCACTTTTAGTTGCTCTGCTACTAGGTTATTTAGCAATTAATAATTACGAACAAAAAGGTGCTTTAGAAAAAAAACAAGCTGATTCTATTGCTTATGCAAAAACGCATCCTAAAATTGCTACTGCACAAGTTGCAGTAAAAAACAATACTGATACTTCTTCTATAAAAGATACTGCACTTGTTGCAGCGCCTTTAGATACTGTTCTTACACTAGATAATGCATATGTAAGTATAGATATCCATACTAAGGGTGGAAATATTACAAAGGCCCTTTTGAAAAACTACAAAACATACTATCAAAAACCTTTAGTACTTTTTGATAGTACTGAAAATCAATTGAGTTTTGCTTTAAATACAGCAACTATTAAAAATAGCAATGAACTTTATTATACACCTTCACTTCAGGAAAATGAAAAAGGTAAATCAATTATATTAACTGCTCCAATCAATCCACAACAACAAGTTATTATTACTTATACAATAGAGACAAATGCGCACCATGTAACGTGTTCGTTTAAACTGATTGGTTTTGCGATGAATACCTTAGTTATGAATTGGGATAACGCGGTTGCAAGAACTGAAAAAAGTAGCGATGCTGAAAAACAAAATGTACAAGAGCACTATAAGTACAATAATGGCGACCAAGATTATTTTAGTATTAGAGATGAGAAAAAGGAAAGCTTAAAAGAAGGAGTGCAATGGATTGGTTTAAGAACCGGTTATTTTTCACAAGCACTTATTGCAAAAAATAACGTATTCAATGTTAGTAGCTGTAAAGCTGTAAATGATACAAAAGACACCAATCATGTTGTAGTAAACAAGCTTAGCTTCCAACTTCCACTACAAAATAATGAGGCAAGTATCGATTGGTATATTGGTCCTAACGATTATGCCACTTTAAAATCATATCAAATAGGCTTAGAAGAAATGGTGCCTTTGGGTACGGGTATTTTTGCCTTTGTAAAATATGTAAACAAATGGTTGATCTTACCTATGTTTAACATGTTAAACAGTTGGCAATTAAATTTAGGGCTTATCATTATCTTAATGACCTTAATTATTCGCTTAGCCTTATCCTTCTTTACCTACAAAAGTTACTTGTCAACTGCTAAAATGCGATTGATGAAACCGGAATTAGATATATTAAGAGAAAAATTCCCTGATCAGCAAGCGTTTAGCGTAGAGCAAATGAAATTATATAGAAGTGCGGGTGTAAATCCATTAGGTGGTTGCTTACCTATGCTGTTTCAATTGCCATTTTTAGTAGCTATGTATTGTTTTATACCTACTAATATTGTTTTCAGGCAAGTGTCGTTTTTATGGGCTGATGACCTTTCGACGTTTGATTCTATTCTAAACCTGCCTTTCTCTATTCCCTTGTATGGAGATCATGTAAGTTTGTTTACGTTATTAATGACTGCTTCTAGTTTGTTTTTGGCGCTTTATAATAGAAATATGACGCCACAGGATCCTAACAATCCTATGATGAAATATTTACCTTTTGTATTTCCAATAATGTTGATGGGTGTGTTTAATAAAATGGCAGCAGCGTTAACTTTTTACTACTTCTTCGGTAATATGGTAAGCATTGCACAACAGTTTATTATTCAAAAATTGTTTATCAATGAAGAAGCAATTCATAAGCAATTGCAAGAAAACAAAAACAAGCCCGCTACGGCTTCTAAGTGGCAACAAAAATTAGAAGAGATGCAACGTCTTCAACAAGAGAAGGCTAAGAAAAAATAAGAATAGGCTACTATTAAAAAAGGTCATGAATTAATTCATGACCTTTTTTAATAGTAGTAATAATTAGTTACACATCTAAGCGAGCATATTTTGCATGCGATTCAATGAAGGCTCTTCTTGGAGGTACTTCATCGCCCATAAGCATAGAGAAGATACGATCTGCTTCTGCTGCACTATCAATGGTCACGCGTTTTAATGTTCTAGTAGCAGGATTCATCGTAGTGTCCCACAATTGCTCTGCGTTCATCTCTCCCAAACCTTTATATCGTTGTATCATTACACTATCATCTTTACCATTTCCTAAAAGTGTTACCGCAGCTTTTCTATCTTCTTCTGTCCATGCATAACGTTGTTCTTTCCCTTTTTTAACCAAATACAAAGGCGGTTGTGCCAAAAATACATGGCCCTGCTCTACCAGCGTTTTCATATAGCGGAAGAAGAAGGTTAAAATTAAAGTAGCAATATGCGAGCCGTCTACATCGGCATCGGTCATAATAATTATTTTATGATAGCGCAGTTTTGTAATGTTCAATTCTTTAGGATCGTCGGGTGTGCCCACAGTTACGCCCAAAGCTGTGTACATATTTTTTATCTCTTCATTTTCGTATATCTTATGCTCTTGTGCTTTTTCAACATTAAGAATTTTTCCTCTCAATGGTAAAATAGCTTGGTAGCCTCTATCTCTTCCTTGTTTAGCTGTTCCGCCAGCCGAGTCCCCTTCCACTAAATAAAGCTCACATTTGTGTGGGTCTTTGTCTGAGCAATCTGCTAATTTTCCAGGCAAGCCACCACCTGTTAACACATTTTTTCGTTGCACCAACTCTCTCGCTTTGCGAGCTGCAGCACGTGCTTGTGCGGCGATAATTACTTTATCAATAATTAGTTTCGATTCTTTCGGATGCTCTTCTAAATAGGCTTCTAATACTCTGCTTACACAAACATCTACCACTCCCATTACATCACTATTTCCTAGTTTCGTTTTGGTTTGTCCTTCAAATTGAGGCTCTGGTACTTTTACAGAGATAATTGCACTTATTCCTTCCCTAAAGTCATCGCCTGTAATTTCAACTTTTGCTTTTTCAAAGAGTTTATTTTTATCGCCGTACGATTTAAAAACTCGTGTAATAGCTCTTCTAAAACCGGCTACATGTGTGCCTCCTTCTATCGTGTTAATATTATTTACGTAAGAAAAGATATGCTCTGCATAAGAGGTATTATAAGATAAGGCTACATCTACAGTTACATTAGATTCTTTGTCGTAGCCTTCTACATAAATTGGAATGGGTAATAAAGGATCACGTTTACCATTTGCATCTAGCATCTGAACGAATTCTATAATGCCGCCTTCGCTATAAAACTCTTCCGATTGAATAGATCCATCTTCTAAAATTTCGCGCTCATCGCTTAATAAAATTCTAATTCCTTTATTTAAATACGATAACTCTCTTAATCGGCCGGCTAAAATTTCTCTGTTATATACGGTGTCTTTAAAAATGGTATCGTCGGGTTGGAAATGGACACGGGTGCCTCTTCTTTCGGCTACGCCAATTTCTCTCACACTGTATTTTGGTATACCACAGCTATATTCTTGTTCGAATTTTTTCCCATCGCGTTCTACAACTACATGCAAATGAGAACTCAATGCATTTACACAACTTACACCAACACCATGCAAACCGCCAGATACTTTATAAGAGTCTTTATCAAACTTGCCCCCAGCATGCAATACCGTCATTACCACTTCTAAAGCCGATTTTCCTTCTTTTGGGTGAATACCAGTTGGAATGCCTCTACCATCATCCTGAACGGAGATGGAATTGTTGGTATGTATTACAACTTGAATAGTTTTGCAATGCCCTGCTAACGCTTCGTCAATAGAGTTGTCTACTACTTCGTATACTAAATGATGCAAGCCTTTAACGCCTAAATCACCGATATACATGGCTGGTCTTTTTCGTACTGCTTCAAGACCTTCTAATACTTGAATACTTCCGGCATCATATCCTTGTTGTGGCACTGGGTTCTGTTCGTTGCTCATGATTGGATTTTGTAAAAAATGGAGTGTTTAAATAGGTTGTTTTTAAAGTGCTTTTTGGCGCCGTATTAACTAGAACAAATATAGCATAAAATAAGGGCTTCGACAAAAAAATAAGGTCGTTTTGGGGGGTCTTAATTTCCACATTTTTGTATATGTTTTTAACACAAAAAAATCCGAAGATTTTCTTCGGATTTTTCTTAGTTTTTAAGCCCTTTTTTAACGCATAAAAATATAGTTTTCCACGTCCTTTTGAGTTATGGTTTGATTAGACATGATTACTAAGCGTTCTATAATATTTCGTAATTCTCGAATATTACCTGTCCAGTTGTACTGCTGCAAAGCATCTATAGCGCTTTGCTCTATTTTTTTTGAAGGGTGCCTATATTCCTCATTGATGTTTTTCAAAAAATGATCAATTAAAAGCGGTATATCTTCTTTTCGATCATTTAAAGAGGGGACATGAATTAAAATCACTCCTAATCTGTGATAGAGGTCTAACCTAAAGTTCTTTTCTTCAACTTCTCTTAATAGATCTTTATTGGTAGCTGCTAAAATTCTAACATCAATTTTAATTTCTTTTTCGCCACCAACCCGTGTAATTTTACCTTCTTGTAAAGCTCGAAGTACTTTTGCTTGAGC
>CAIWHF010000020.1 GCA_903912405.1 uncultured Bacteroidota bacterium
AACCGATATAAAAATAGTACCTGTTGGGACATCTGCTTGTATAGGATCCTCGCTTAATTTACCACTAATTCCAATACCTATAGATGCACCTAATACTTCTTTAGCGGCATAAGCCATTTTAGTAGCAATGGTTTCACTATAGACGCCGTATGTATTGATATCTTCTGCACTTATTCCAAGAATACGTTCTTTAATCTCATTTTGATAGCATACCAAACTTCCTTTCAACAATTGAGAAGCACCTACATGTTGTGTCAATAGATGAGCAATATAACCACCCGTGCAACTTTCTGCTAGACCAATAGTTAGATGGTTATTGCTCAAAGATTCAGAAACAATTTTATCTAAATTTTTATCTTCTACTGCAACAATACTATCTTTAAGAAGGTAAATTAACGCTTCTTTTAAAGCTAGTATCTTTTGCTGCAAAGCAGCTTGATTAGTTGATTGACCTGTTAACCTTAGTTTTACAATACCAGGACTTGGTAAATAAGCCAATTTAATATCATTGGGTAAATTGTCTTCAAAATCAATAAGTTTTTCAGCTAAAAAACTTTCTCCTTGTCCAGCTGTAATAACTGTTTCATGAATGATAAAATGATCCGTAACAAGTTTTGTAAGTTTAGGCAGGACTTCATTGGTTACAATACCCATCATTTCAAAAGGCACACCAGGTAATGCAATGATGATGGAATGATCTTTCTCAAACCACATACCTGGAGCGGTTCCTAATTGATTGAACAATACCTTGCAATTATCAGGTACATCTGCTTGTTTTAAATTGCGCTCTAATATAGGCCTATTTCGTTTTGTGAAAATAGCAGTCACATGCTCCTCTACTTCTTTATTTCTGATTAGGGAACCTTGAAAATAGTTGCATAATAAAGGCTTCGTAATATCATCTGCTGTTGGACCTAATCCACCAGTTATAAAAACAAATTGTGCTTTTGCGATGGCAGCATCTAATGCTTCCTGAATAGCATCTGATTCATCACCTACTGCAATTCGTTGAATAACAGCAATGCCAATTTTATTTAAGGCTTGTGCAATCAATGCAGAATTGGTATCGATGGTTTGACCAATAAGCAGTTCATCGCCAATCGTAATGAGTACAGCTTTATTTTTTTTATTTATCATTATTAAAAAAGGGCGCTAATTTGTTTATCAATATTGAAGGCATTGATACAGTATTTTTTAGTTGCGTGTCAAAAAAAACTAATTGTGTAGTGGAGCTATTCAATAATTTATTTTGTTCGTTAAATAATTCGCAATAGAAACTTATTTTATTATCTGCATCGAGCGCTAAAACAGATGTTTTAATGGTAATAAGATCATCGTATTTAGCAGGTCGTAAGTATTTAGCATGAAGTTCTACTACAGGCATAATAATACCCATTGCTTCTAATTCTTTATAACTGATCCCTAAATTCCTAATGGCTTCATTGCGTCCCATTTCGTAATACAAACCATAGTTGCCATAATATAAAAAACCCATTTGATCGGTTTCTCCATATAATACTCTTCGGGTAGTAGCAAAACTATACATGACTAAAGTTTATCTGCGTTTTTTTGAACATAAATTCCATTGGCTTGATTTAAACAAGTAATGGTTAGGTCGTTAATGCAGACATGTTTCGGTAGGTTTGCGCAATACGCAATGGCATCTGCAATATCATTTGCTTGAAGAGGCGCTGTATCTTTATAAACCTGCTTTGCTTTTTCTTCATCGCCATCAAATCTAACTAGAGAAAATTCTGTTTCTGCCATACCTGGACTGATACAGGTTACTTTGATACCATAAGGCAATAAATCTATACGCATCGCTTGAGATAAAGCATCTACAGCATGTTTGGTGGCACAATACACATTACCGTTTTTATAGACAATTTTACCCGCTGTTGAACTAATATTGAAAACATGCCCCTGACGTTGACCTTTTAAGATGGGCAATATTTTTCTACTGATATACAACAATCCTTTGAGGTTGGTATCAATCATTCTTTCCCAATCGTCTAGGCTCCCCTCTTCTACACTTGATAGGCCAGCGGCAAGCCCTGCATTGTTGACTAATATATCAATTGTTGGTTTCGTTGCCATCCAAGTATTGAGTGCTTCATCGATTTGATTCTTGTCTTGAATATCAAAATTAAAGAGAAGCGCCGCAACTCCAAAAGTTGACTCAATATCTTCTTTAATAGCTAATAATCGATCATTTCTTCGACCACATAAAATTAAATGATCTTTTTGTGCTGCAAATTTATAAGCTATGGCTTTGCCGAATCCAGATGTTGCTCCTGTTATAAATACTTGTCTATTCATTGTTATCTAAGTAATGTTATATCACCTTTAAAATTATCGGTTTTATTATTTTTATCCGTTACAGAAATGATGTAGTAAAAAGTTCCCATTTCACATTTTTGATCTTTATAGGTTCCATCCCAACTATCGTTAATATTTTTTGAATTGAATATAAGCTC
>CAIWHF010000021.1 GCA_903912405.1 uncultured Bacteroidota bacterium
CTGCCCACTTTCTTGAATTGGTATTATATTTTCTTTAAGGAATGATGCTTTTTCTCTGGCATTCGGATTAATTGCCCAATCCCAATGTTTACTATGACTCCAATAGACCGCATTTTTAAAAGATGTTTCTAGCAAACCATTACTTTTATTCATTGAAATACTTCCGCCACAATGGTCGAAATGCAGATGAGTTAAAAAAACATCGGTAATATCATCTTTTGTAAAACCTTTTTCAGCTAAGGAACTTTCTAATGAATAATCGCCATGCAAGAAGTAATGACCAAAAAACTTTGCCTCTTGTTTATTTCCCATACCATTATCTATAAGTATAAGTCTTTCGCCATCTTCAATAAGCAAACAGCGCATGGCCCAGGAGCACATGTTGTTTGCGTCAGCCGGATTTAATTTATTCCACATTGATTTTGGCACTACACCAAACATGGCCCCCCCATCGAGTTTAAACATACCTGCATGTATACTATGTAATATCATCATCTCATTTTTTAGCGATTAACTTTAATATGTTTGAAACTTGGTAAAGTTGGTAATAAAATAAACTATTTAATACTTTAAGTTAGCGTAATTTTAAACAACAAAAAGTTAATTAAATGAAGGTTCATTTTATTGCCATTGGCGGAAGTGCCATGCACAATTTAGCATTGGCTATGCACAAAAAAGGCTACATTGTAACAGGTTCTGACGATGAAATTGCTGAGCCATCATTAACAAGATTGAAGCATGCAGGTATTCTGCCAGCTGCTATTGGTTGGTTTCCAGAGAAGGTTACAAGTGATATTGATGCCGTTATTTTAGGCATGCATGCTCGTGAAGATAATCCTGAGCTTCAAGTGGCTAAATCACAAGGGTTAAAGATTTTTTCATATCCTGAATACATTTACGAGCAAACAAAAAATAAGACAAGAGTAGTTATTGGCGGTAGTCATGGCAAAACAACAATTACTGCAATGATATTGCATGTTTTACACCATTGCGATATTAATTGTGATTACATGGTTGGCGCTCAACTTAGAGGCTTTGACACTATGGTAAAGTTATCTGAAGATGCCAAAATTGCGATTATTGAAGGTGATGAATACCTCTCTTCACCCATTGACAGAAGACCTAAATTTCACCTTTATCACCCTAATATTGCCTTACTTAGTGGCATTGCTTGGGATCATATTAATGTATTTCCAACTTTTGAGAATTATCTTGATCAATTTAAAATTTTCATTGATTTGATTAGTGTTAATGGGTCTTTGGTTTATTGTGTAGATGACATAGAAGTAAACAAATTAGCAGAAACTTGTAGCAATGATATAAAAAAAATGCCCTACAATATACCACCACATATCAATGAAAATGGGATAACTTATTTATTGCATGGTGATGAAAAAGTAAAATTGAAAGTTTTTGGAAATCATAATTTAATGAATTTAAATGGTGCAAGATTGGTTTGTAATCAACTAGGAATAGATGATACGCATTTTTACCAAGCTATACAATCATTTGAAGGTGCAGCCAAGAGGTTGGAAGTTGTTTTTGAAAGTAAAGATTCAGTATTTTATAAAGATTTTGCACATTCGCCATCCAAGCTGAAAGCCACAACATCGGCAGTTAAAC
>CAIWHF010000022.1 GCA_903912405.1 uncultured Bacteroidota bacterium
AAAAATCAGTATTTACTTTACTAATTCAAATATAGTACTTTTATGTTTAATAATTTTAAACCTTAGTTTACTATACTATATGAAAATAAAATCTTTTTTAGCCAAGCCTTATGCTGCATTTGTAAAAAAGAAAATTAAAAAAGATGCTGCCAATGCGGTGCAAGATCAATTGGCTATTATGCGCACATTGATTAATAAAGCAGCTGCAACTAAGTTTGGGAAAGCACATCATTTTGCATTAATCAAAACATACGATGATTTTAAAAAATATATTCCAATCGTAGATTACGAGCAGTTCAAACCCTATATAGCATTAATAAAACAAGGTGAAGAAAATGTTACTTGGAAAGGTAAGCCGCTCTATTTTGCTAAAACATCGGGTACCACTTCAGGCGCAAAATATATTCCAATTTCAAAGGATTCTATATCCAATCATATTGATACGGCTAAATTCGCCTTATTAAATTATATGGCTGAAACAGGTAACACCTCTTTTGCAGATGGTAAACTTATTTTTTTATCCGGCTCGCCGGTTATGGATAGAGTAGCGGGTATACCCACAGGTAGATTAAGTGGCATTGTCAATCATTTTATTCCAGCTTACTTAAGAAAAAATCAATTGCCCTCTTTTGAAACTAATTGTATTGAAGACTGGGAGCAGAAATTAGGCCACATTGTAGCTGAAACCCAAGATCAAGATATGCGTCTGATATCTGGTATTCCACCTTGGATGCAAATGTATTTTGACTGGTTGCAAGAAAAAAAACCGGGCCAGACTATCAAACAACTATTCCCCAATTTACAAGTATTGGTTTATGGTGGTGTTAGTTTTGAGCCATATAGAGCTAAATTAATGCAATCTATAGGAGGTGATATCGATACTATAGAAACCTTTCCTGCCTCTGAAGGCTTTTTTGCTTTTCAGGATAAACAAGATGAAAAGGGTTTATTGCTGAATACTAACTCAGGCATTTTCTATGAATTCGTTCCAGCAGAGGAGATTTTTAATGATCAGCCTACCCGATTAAATTTAGCTCAAATTGAACTGGGTGTCAATTACGCATTAATCATTAATAGTAATGCCGGACTTTGGGGCTATAATATTGGCGATACTGTAAAATTTGTAAGTAAAGATCCTTATCGCATAATCGTATCCGGACGAATAAAACATTTTATTTCTGCTTTTGGTGAGCATGTCATTGGGGAAGAAGTAGAATATGCATTAGCAAAAGGCTTAGCAAAGGTGCCCGCGAATATTATTGAATTTACAGTGGCGCCAATGATCCAAGTATCCAACGGTTTGCCCTATCATGAATGGCTTATAGCCTTTGAAGAGGTGCCAGAAAATTTAGTACGCTTAGCTAAAGAAATTGATCTTGCATTGCAAGAAAAAAATGTTTATTACCAAGATTTGTTGCGTGGAGGTATTTTACAAACCCTTCAAATAAGGGTATTGCCTAAAGATGCTTTTATACAATATATGAAAGCGCAAGGAAAATTAGGTGGACAAAACAAAGTACCTCGATTAAGTAATGATCGCCAAATAGCTGAAGCCTTATTGCAAATTTAATAGAGGCTGCAATTGCAGCCTCCTTTTATTTTTTAGGATGTAAAATTGATGTTATTAAAGCAGGCTGCTCTATTAATTCCAGTGCTTTTAAAACGTCTTTATCTTTTTTAATAGCATGAAGTATTTTCCCTTTTGTATAGGTAAATCTACCAATAACTTCATACGCCAAAGCATTTTGAATCATTTCTTTATTGTTGCTTATATCGTTTTTCTTTGCTACACTCAATTTGTTTAAAAGTGCCTGCCATTCAGTTTTTAATGGCTCAAAGGAATGCTCTTTTGTACACATTGTTTTGATGCTATCTAATTGCTCTTCGGCGGGTGTTTGATAGTTAAAATGGTGAACATCAAGCCATTTAGAAAAATCATTAACTAAGGCATCATTTGCTTGAAAGTCGCTATTTATAGGGGTGTTTGGATTTTTGTTCAACCAGTCATTAACAAAATAGAAAAATTGATCTTGTTTATAAAGTGCTATAACAAAAGGCGTATAGGTTTCATTTTTAAATGAAATATCAGGATTAATGCCTCCGCCACTCCAAACCTTTCTACCTGCTTTTGTATAAAATACTTGTTTTAAGGAATCTGCAATTTTTCCAACGCTGCCATCTTTTTTACGATGGGTATAGTCAATGGCTTGGATGCATCGTCCGCTAGGTGTATAGTATTTTGCTGTGGTTAATTTTAAACGCGCATTATAACCAAGTGGTCGAGTGGTTTGCACCAAACCTTTTCCAAAGGAGCGCTCCCCTATGATAACGGCTCTATCTAAATCTTGTAAGGTACCGGAAACAATTTCAGATGCAGAAGCAGCATTTTCATTAATTAAAATAGTTAGCGGTACTTCCGTATTCCAAGGTTCTTCTAGTGTTTTAAAATCTTTATCCCAATCTTTCATTTTCCCGTGGGTGCTTACTACTAATTCGTCTTTCGGAATAAATAAATTGCAAATTTGAACGGCTTCGTCTAACAAACCACCGGGGTTGTTTCTGAGGTCAATGATGATACCGTCTAAGTTCCCTTTTACTCCCTTTAAGCTATCTAATTGTTGTTTTAATTGTCGACTACAATTAGGCGTAAATTGGGTGAGTTTTACATAGGCCGTATTATTCTTCCCTACAAGGGCAGCACAAGGGATACTAGATACATTGATGGTTTCTCTGGTGATGGTTATGTTCTCTGTCTTTGTATTGGTGTGCTTTACAAAGAGTGTAACCTTGGTATTGGGAGCGCCACGTAACAAAAGACTAACATCGTCAATTGATTTTCCGTTGAGTTCTTGTTGGTCTATCTTCATTACTTCATCCCCAACTTTTAAGCCAGCTTTAGTAGCTGGAGTGCCTTCATATAGTTCACCCACTACTATTTTATCACCCATTTTTCTCATGGTAGTACCTATGCCGCCATATTTCCCTGTTGTTTGAAATTCATAATCCTCGATATCTGCTTCGGTAATAAAATTGGTATAGGGATCTAATTTGTTGAGCATTTCATCGATTCCTGTTTTTACTAATTCACCGGGCTCTATGGGGTCTACATAATAGGTGTCTAGTTCTTTAAATAAAGTGGTGAATATTTCTAAGTTTTTAGAAAACTCAAAATAAGAATCTACTTTTTTAGCATTAATAAATAATAATAGCAGAGTAGCAACCACAAGGCCGGCAACAAAAGATTTTTTCGATTGTATGCTTAACTTAGCAAATAGCTTTTTCATAATTAATGAGTCTTTCAAGGGTATTTAAGAGCAATATTATAAAAATATGAACGCAATCGTATGTTAAAAGGGTGTTTATTTTGTTTAATTATGGAGAATCCCTTAACTTTGGTAATATAAAATGTTATCTATGAAGAAAATAGTATTTTTATTAAGTTTTTGCTTCCTTGCATTACAAGGCTTTGCTCAATATACGGTAGCGCATGATACGGTTTATGCAGGCTTAAACGGCACTGCCGATGTACACAATGGTATCACCAATACGTCTAATTTATCTAGTTTAAATATCACTTGGCAAGGCACCTTGTTTCCTTCTACAGGATGGACGGTTTCTGGTATTTGTGATTTGGTAAATGGCTCTTCACAAGGTAATTGTTATAACTGGCCGTTAGGTCAAACAGCATTAACCATACCTCCAGGCTTATCAGCGGATTTTAAAGTTAGTTTTGACAATTCAGCAGCGCCTGTAAACAGTGTGTGTTATTTCTCCATCTTAATTACCACTGCCGGTTCGGCTAATAAAACTATTTGGTATAGAGTAACCAAAGATCCATTAGGTATTACTTCCATGAATAGAGTAAGTGATGCAGTAGTTATTTTCCCTAACCCTTCTCGAGATATAGTTAATATCGCTATAGATCCTACTATCGGTGCAAAATCATTTATGATTAGTAATTTAATAGGAAGAACTATTGGTGTGTATAACGTAAGTGGAGGTGTTCAAAAAATTGATATGGATGATGCTCCAACAGGTGTTTACTTCTTACGTGTTTGTGATGCACAAGGTAAAGTGCTAGAAACGAAGAAATTCACACATTTATAATACAATAAATTCTTAATAAAAAAAGGCTCTATCAAATAGAGCCTTTTTTTATTTACATGCAATCATGGCTATTTCAACTGCCACACCTCTTGGTAAACCGGCAACTTGTACGGTCTCTCTTGCAGGAAAATCTTTTTCGAAATAACTGGCATAAACTTCATTCACTTTGGCAAAATCATTCATGTCCATAAGAAAAATAGTGGTTTTTACTACATGATTGAAGTTCATATCTGCGGCTTCTAAAATAGCCTGAAGATTTTTCATTACTAAATGGCTTTGCTGTTCTATAGTTTCTGTCATTAAGTTGCCCGTATTAGGGTCTAAAGCAATCTGTCCAGAAATATACAAGGTTTCATCTACCATAATGGCTTGGTTGTAGGGTCCAATAGGTTGAGGGGCTGCTGCCGTATTAATTATTTTCTTTTTCATAACTACAAATATATTAGCTTCCGTACATTTGCGCTACAATGTCTGCAATTTTATTTATAGATACTACACAAGATAGCTGTCAACTCGGTTTGTATTATAATGGCCAATTGCTTGTGCAATGTCATGACATAGAGCGTCAGCATGCTGCCGTTATAAATCCAATGATAACGTCTTTGTTGCAAGAGCAGCATTGTAGTTTTGGTGCACTTACAACGATAGCTGTGTGCGCAGGTCCCGGATCTTATACCGGCATACGTGTAGGTATTGCTACTGCTCAAGGTTTAGGTTTTGCAAAACAAATTCCTGTTCATTACTTTTCGGCACTTACCTTATTAAATTACCAATGGATTCAAGAAAATGCTGCTGAAGAGGGGTTTTATTGCACCGTACTGAAGGCAAGAGAGCAAGAAGTATTTTTTGAAATCGCCAATGAAAATGGTCACATCGTGGAGGAGGGTAAGCATGCATTACTTGCCGATTTCACTCAAACCCTTGAAAATTATACAATTAAAAAGTTATATATTCAAACAAACACAAATTTTGATTTAAATGCTATAACTTGTAATCAAGTATTTAAAGAAACAGTTAGTATTAGTATAAAGCAATGGAGTCAATACCTTCAGCATTTTTCCACCTTTGATTATACCTTACAGAATAAGGCTATGTATCTTAAAGATGTGTTTGTAAAAGTGTAAATAATAACATTCTTGTTATACTTATTAGATTTCTTTATAAAAATTAATATATTTGCATACAAGCAAGCACTATTATTTATCATTTAATTAAAATTAATGGAAACAACCACTTCAAATTCGTTGGTTATTGTTAATGATCAAACGAAAGAATCTACCAAGTTAGACTTTGTTGCAATAAAAAGTGCAGCAATGACATTGAGAGCTATCAATCACAAGTTGAGGCAACAAATTGTGAAGTTGTTAGATGGAAATAAACGTATGAATGTTACAGATATTTATGTAAAACTTCGTTTAGAGCAATCAGTTGCTTCGCAACATTTAGCTATTTTAAGAAGAGCTAATATTGTAATTACTGATCGTGATGGTAAGTTCATTCATTATAAATTGAACTATGAAAAACTAAATGATGTATCTAAATTCGTTGCTGATTTAGTTAAGAAATAAAAAAAAGCTGCACTTATGGTGCAGTTTTTTTTTGTTTAATTTGTTCCCAAATTTCATACGTTGGAAATGCTTCATTCCTATTCAATTCTCCAGAGGCTAAGGGTTCGCATGCCAGCAGGTGCTCTTGATATAAAGCCGGTAGCGATTGGTATAAACTTGTTCCTGCCGATTTCCATTGTATCATTTCTTCGCTTACTTCTTTAATAATTTTAGCAGGGTTTCCCACAACCAAACTACGTGCAGGTATGTCCATGTTTGCTGGTAAAAAAGCTAAAGCTCCAATAATACTATTTTCACCGATGTGTACATCATCCATGATTACCGCATTCATACCTATCAATACATTTTTACCTATAGTAGCGCCATGAATAATTGCGCCATGTCCTATATGAGCATTTTGATGAAGATGCACAGTAGTGCCCGGAAACATATGAATGGTACAGTTTTCTTGCACATTGCAACCATCATCTATGATAATAGATCCAAAATCGCCTCGTAAAACAGCATGTGCGCCAATAAATACGTCTTTGCCAATTTTCACGCTTCCTATAATTGTTGCTTGCGGATGCACGTATGCGCTAGGGTCTATGATGGGGTGGGCTTCTTTGAATTTGTAAATCATTTTATTCCAGCAATTAAGTTCAAATATAAAATTAAAGTTACCAATATTATTTTACAGGGTCATAACCGGAGCCACCACGGGGATTACAAGATGCAATTCTTTTTATACCCAACCAGCTGCCCTTGAAGGGACCGTATTTTTTTATAGCTTCTATACAGTAAGTGCTGCAGGTAGGTGTATATCTACAATGATTGCCTAGCCAAGGAGAAATGGCATATTTATAGATGTTAATTAGGCCTGTTAATGCCCATTCAATAGGCTTACTGAGCAGATGAACTAGACGCATGTGAATTAATTTTACGAAGTAATTCAGCAAATATGTTATTAAAAGTACTGTTCAAATCAATGGGTTTGTCTGCATGTGGCTTTTGCACATACAAAAACATAATTTGAATACTCATGGAAGGCGATAAGCCTTCTAGGAAAGAGGCTTTATTCAGTCGGTATGCTTCTCTCAAACGACGTTTAATGCCTTGTCGTTCTACGCTTTTTCTAAAGATTTTTTTTGGGGCTGAGAAGGCAACTTTGCAACTTGCCGAAGTTGCACTTTGTTCTTTTATGGAATAAAGCACTTTAATGGGCAAAATAGAAAACGCTTTTCCATTTTGGAAAAGCGTATCAATTTCTTGTGCTTTTTTAAGCCGTTCGTATTTTTGAAAAGCACAACAAGCAGCTGTCATGCAACTATTATTTTAAGCGTTTTTCATCAGATACAGTCAGCTTATGACGACCTTTAGCTCTACGAGATGCTAAAACTTTACGTCCATTAGCAGATTGCATTCTTTTACGAAAACCATGAACAGTTTTACGACGTTTGC
Source organism: uncultured Bacteroidota bacterium (assembly GCA_903912405.1). GTDB lineage: Bacteria > Bacteroidota > Bacteroidia > Chitinophagales > Chitinophagaceae > CAIWHF01. The sequence continues at coordinate 7,116 of CAIWHF010000022.1, forward strand.
GGTGCGGTTGGTAAGTACGTTTCATAAAATATATTTTACTTCTTTATTTGAATATGATTTTTTATAAAGGACTGCAAAAGTACAACTATTTTTTATTCCTACCAAATTAGTTGGCAAAACTTTTAGCTTCTTTGGTAGCTTGTGCCATTTCAATGATCAAAGCGGGGCTTTTTTCAATGGCGTTGCCCACTACGTTGATCGTGGCACCTGCCCTACAATTAGCTTCTATTTTTTCTGCTGTTTTGATACCGCCGCCTATAATTAAGGGCACGTGTATTTGGCTACTTACTCTTGCAATTAGAGATGCTGAAATAGGGTTTTTAGCTCCACTGCCGGCATCCATATAAATGGTTTTCAATCCCAACATTTCGCCTGCCCAAGCAGTACAAAGGGCTATATCAGCTTTGTCTTGAGGGATAGGTAAGGTTTGGCTGATATAAGACACCGTGGTAGCATTGCCGCCATCAATGAGCATATAGCCTGTAGGTATGATTTCTAAACCACTTGCTTTAACTAAAGCTGCTGATTGCACATGTTGTCCAATCAGCAGTTCAGGATTTCTTCCAGAGATTAAACTTAAATATAACAACGCATCCGCTTGGTCACAAACTTGAGAAGGGCTACCAGGGAAAATTACTAGGGGTATGGAGGTAGTTGATTTCAAGGTGTTTATGCAAAGCTGAGTTGTTTCTTTGACTAATAAGCTACCACCAATAAAGATATAATCTACCTGTGCATCTTCGCAGGTTTGGGCAATAGCCGCTATCTGTGAAGCTGTTTTTTTGTCAGGATCTATCAATACAGCAAAAGCATGCTGCTGTGCTGCTTTGAATTGACAAAAAGATTGGTATATCGTATTTTGGAGCATCATTATTATAGCCGTAAAATTAAGCTAATTCTGCTTATTTTTTTACTTGTTTTTCAAGGCGTCTCTTATTTCTGTTAAGAGCGCATCTGTAGAGCTAATAGTTGCAACAGCACTTGTTTCTTCTTTCTTTTTATGAGAAATTATTAGTTTGACAATCAAGAAGATACAAAATGCAATAATGGTGAAATCTAAAATAGACTGAATAAAATTACCATAACTTATAATATTAGCACCCGCTTCTTTTGCTTTGGCTAAATTATCATAATGTTTGCCATCGGTAGCAAAATAGAGCTCTTTGAAGGAAACACCGCCCGTAAAAACGGCAATAAAAGGCATTAATACATCTTCTACTAAAGAGCTTACAATTTTCCCAAAAGCTGCTCCAATAATTACGCCTATTGCTAAATCCATAGCATTTCCTTTTAAGGCGAAGTCTTTAAATTCTTTTAAAATTCTCATAATGTGTTGATTTTAAGGTTAACGATACTGCAATTTTACTATTAATTTATTAAACAAAATAAGAAACACCCATAATTATTAATAATTAACAATTTGGAAACTTTTTTTAGATAAAAAGTTTCCGTAGTTTTGCGCCGCAATTATGCAAATGAGTATTTTAGATAAAATATTGAATTCAGCTGCCGAGCAATTCACTCGTTTTGGTTTCAAGACCATTACCATGGATGATATTGCCCGCCATGCAGGCGTATCTAAAAAAACCTTGTATCAACACTTTGAAACTAAATTAGAGATCATTGTTGCAGCGGTTACCCATTTTCATACCATCAAGTTCGAACGTTGTTTGCAGCACATTAAGAAAGCTACCAATGCGGTAGAAGCTATGGTATTGGTTACTAACGATATTCAGAAAATGCACCAAGAAATCAATCCTATTGCTTTGTTGGAGTTGCAGAAATATTATACCGATGCATTTTTAATGTTTAAAAAAACATTGTTAGAAAAAGATTTAGAAACCATCAAGCAAAATTTGCAACAAGGAATTGAAGAGGGTCTGTATAGATCGGATATAAATATAGACGTAATGGCATTTTTTAGGCTAGAATTTACCTTGTGGTTATTGCAATCGTCTAATGCAATCAATCAACTTAGTAATGCTTTTTTCTCCATTGAAAAGGAACTATTAGATCATTTTATGTACGGAATAGTTACGGAAAAAGGCAGATTACTTTATGATAATTATAAAAAAATACAAGCATAAACTATGAACAACACCTCTTATTTAAAGCCCCTCTTGATGGCCTTTGCGCTTTTTGTATCTGCAAAGCCCATGTACGCTCAACAAGATGCAAAAATGTCTATCGAAGACTGTATTGATTATGCAATAAAAAACAGAAATTCCATTAAAAATGCTCGATTTGATGAGGCTATTGGTAAAGCAAAAAATGATGAAGTAAAGGGTTTGGCTTTTCCTAAGTTATCTGTAGATGGAAAGTATCAAGAATTTGGAAATATCCCACAAAGTTTTATTCCTGGCGCTTTCTTTGGACAACCAGGTGGTTTTGTGGCAGTAGAATTTACGCCTAAATATGGCAATACACTTAATAGTAGTATTTCTCAAATTTTGTTTGATGGTAGCGTAGCTGTTGCATTAGAAGCTAGAAAAACGCTCGTAGGATTATATGAAATTAATACGAAGCGCAGTATAGAGCAAGTAAGAATGGATGTGTCCAAAGCATATTATAATGTGCAAATTGCGCAAGAGCGATTAGTCTTATTAGCACAAACTACAGAAAATATAAAGAAGTTGAAAAATGATGTAGAAGCCATGTATAAAAGTGGGTTGGTAGAGAAATTGGATGTAGATAGAATGGCTGTAACCTATAATAATATTGAAACAGAGAAAATTAAATTGACCAATTTTGTAGAGCTGAGCATGCAATTGTTGAAGTTTCAAATGGGTATGACCATGCAGCAAAAATTAGCTATTCAAAAAGTTGATGAAGCAAGCATAAAACAATTGTCAGCAAGTATTGATAAAACAAATTTTCAATACGAGAATCGATTAGATTATAATTTAGTAAGCACGCAATTAAATCTCAATAAATTAGATGCTAAACGCTACAAATGGGCTGCCATGCCTACCATTGTTGCATTTGGTAATGCAGGCTATAACTATTCTACCTCTGAATTTAAAAACCTTTTCGGAAGTAAATATATATTTTCTTCACTATGGGGAATACAAGCAATCATGCCTTTGTTTGATGGCTTGCAAAGAAGAAATAAATTAAAGCAAGCGGAATTCGTAATAGAAAAAACCAAGAATGATTTAGCAACCCTATCGCAAGCTATCGATTTAGAACAAGAGCAAGCAGGTACCAATTTAAAAAATAATTTTTTAGCCTTAGAAAGTCAAAAAAATAATGTGAATTTGGCACAATCGGTATTTGATTTGTCTAAGAAAAAATACGAAGCAGGTGTAGGAAGCAATACAGAAGTTATTCAAGCAGAATCTTCGCTTCGAGAAGCACAGTCTAATTATTATGGGGCTTTATTAAATGTATTTATAGCAAAAATTGACTTACAAAAATCTTTAGGTTTATTAAAATAATCGTTCTAAAATAAAAAGTATGAAAAAAATAATCGTAGTATTTATAGCAAGTGGTTTGTTATTTGCATGTAAACAAGAAAAACAAAAAAGTTTGGCTACACTCAAAGCAGAGAGAGCAGCCTTAGACGAACAAATAAAAACGATAGAGGCAAAAGAAACGAGTAAGAAAGTAAGAAAGGCAACGGATGTATCGGTAGCCGTAATTTCAGCTTCAGCTTTTGTTGCCAATATTGATATTCAAGCACAAGTAACCGGTGAGCAAAATGTATTGGCATCGCCACAAGCACCTGGTACGGTAACCAGAATTTTTGTTAAGCCAGGACAACATGTTAGTAGCGGACAGATTTTAGCTACTCTAGATGCTAGTGCGTTAGAACAACAAATACAAGCGGTAGAAGCTACCTTGTCTTTCGCAAGGTCAGCCTATGATCGATTGCAAAAATTATATGCACAAAATATTGGTTCTGAAATTAAATTATTAGAAACTAAAGCACAATATGAAAGTGCAACTAAACAAAAAAATGCACTACAAGCTCAATTGAATATGTACAAAATTAAGGCACCTATTACAGGTACTGTAGATGCAGTAACCATAAAAGTAGGTGATGTGGCACAGCCGGGTGGCGGTCCTGCACAAACAGGTATTCGTGTAGTAAGTTTTGATAAATTGAAAGTGGAAGCTAACCTTGGTGAAAATTACCTTGGTAAAGTGAAAACGGGCAACTCTGTATTGTTAGTTTTACCTGATATTAATGATAGCATCAGCACAAAATTAAGTTATGTATCACAAGCGGTGGATAATGCATCAAGAACCTTTCATGTAGAAGTGAGCATGCCACAAAATAAATTATTGCATCCAAACATGTCTTGCAAAATGCAGATTACTAATTACAAAAACCCAAGTGCTTTAGTGATTCCAATTTCTATTGTACAAAAAACGGCAGATGGCGATTTGATTTATGTAGAAGAAAATAATAAAGCGAAAGCGGTAATGGTGAAATTGGGCAATCTGTATAATGGTAAAGTAGAAGTTTTGGAAGGTTTAAAAGCTGGCGATAAGGTAATTGTAGAAGGTTTTTCGGAATTAGATAATGGAGCGCCAGTAACAATTAAATAAAAAAGAAATTTATGAAAGAACTAATTAAAGAATTTAAACCATCGAGTTGGTCTATTGATAATAGAACAGCGATTTATATTTTCACCATCATTATCACATTGGCAGGTTTGTCGGCCTATTTGAATTTGCCTAAAGAGCAATTCCCAGAGATTAAATTGCCGCAGATCATTGTTCAAACAATTTATCCTGGTACGTCTCCAGAAAATATGGAGAACTTGGTTTCCAAACAAATAGAAAAGCAGGTAAAGAATTTAACGGGCGTAAAAAAAGTAACGAGTAATTCATTTCAAGATTACTCCGTTGTTATTGTAGAATTTAATACGGATGTAAAAGTTGACAAAGCAAAGCGTGATGTTAAAGATGCGGTTGATAAAGCAAAAAAAGACTTGCCTAAAAATTTACCGAACGAGCCGGAAGTAAAAGATATTGACTTATCGGAATTACCTATCTTATATGTTAATTTATCAGGCAACTATGACCTCAATAAATTAAAAAAATATGCCGATAAAATTAAAGACAAAGTTGAAGCGCTTAAAGAAATAAAACGCGTTGATGTAGTTGGTGCTTTAGAGCGAGAAATTCAAATCAATGTGGACCTCTATAAAATGCAAGCTGCGGGTATCGGTTTTGATGATATTGAACGTGGCGTAGCATCAGAGAATTTATCTGCAACACCCGGGCAGGTGAGTATGAATAATCAAAAGCGTATTTTAAGTATCAAAAATGAATTCAAATCAGTAGATCAAATTCAGCAAATTATTGTAAAAAATGCATTTGGTAAAGCTGTATATCTTCGAGATATAGCTGATATTAAAGACGCCTTTCAAGAACAAAAAAGTTATGCCCGCTTATATGGCAAAAATGTAATTACCTTAAATATTATTAAAGCTAGCGGACAGAATTTGATCAATGCTTCGGATAAAATAAATGCCTTATTAGAGGACATGCAAGCGCAAGAATTGCCAAATGATTTATCGGTAGTAGTTACCGGCGATCAGTCGGAAACTACTCGTAATACCTTGCATGATTTAGTCAACACGATTATCATTGGATTTATTTTAGTGACATTTATTTTAATGTTCTTTATGGGTGTATCCAATGCACTGTTTGTTGCGATGTCGGTGCCTTTATCGTGTGCAATTGCATTTTTAGTGATGCCAACAATTGGATTTACTTTAAATATGATTGTGTTGTTCTCTTTTTTATTAGCCCTAGGTATAGTAGTAGACGATGCCATAGTGGTTATAGAAAACACCCATCGTATATTTGATAATGGTAAAATGCCCATTAAAAAAGCAGCCAAACTAGCAACGGGCGAAGTGTTTTTGCCGGTATTGTCAGGAACCCTAACAACCTTGATTCCATTTATACCCCTAGCATTTTGGAGCGGAGTAATCGGACAGTTTATGTTCTATTTGCCAATTACTTTAATCATTACGCTATTAGCATCTTTATTCGTTGCTTATATTATTAATCCTGTTTTTGCCGTTGATTTCATGAAGCCACACAATCCCAATGATACAGGTGTGCGCTTGTTTACTAAAAAAGATAAAATTATAATGGTCATCGCTGTGACGATCATTTTGTTAAGTTATATAACCCGTTCATGGTCCTTTGGCAACTTTATTTTATTGTTATACGGTTTTGTTTTACTAGAGAAATTTGTTTTAGAAAAATGGATTCATTCTTTTCAAAATAAAACGTGGCCTGCCTTCCAAAATTGGTATACTAGCATTTTAAACAGATCCTTAAATCACCCATTTAAAGTATTAGGCATTGCGGGTTTAATTTGTGTTTTATCTATTGTAGTGGTTGCTATAAGAAAGCCAAATGTGGTTTTCTTTCCAAGCGGACAACCCAACTTTACCTATGTCTATTTAAACATGCCTGTGGGTACCGATCAAGCTTATACCAATGAAGTATTGAAAACAATAGAAACCAAAGTATACAAGGCTTTAGATATGGACCCGGCGAAGAATAAGAAAAATGTTATGGTCAAATCTATTATCTCCAACGTAACGGTAGGTGCTGTAGATCCTAATAGTGGAGAAGTAGGTGAGTTTCCTAATAAAGGTAAAATCACCGTTGCCTATGTGCCTTTTGCAGAGCGCGAAGGTGGCAATACCAATGATTGTTTGATGAAGATAAGAGAGGCGGTGAAAGGTGTGCCAGGTGCAGAAATTACGGTGGACAAAGAACAAGGTGGGCCGCCATTGCCAAAACCTGTAGTGATTGAAATCAGTGGTGATAATTTAGACTCCTTAGTGCATACAGCGGATCGCTTAAAACGCGAATTGAAATTGAAACAAATTCCTGGTGTTGAAGAATTACGTAGCGATTTTCAATCGAGCAATCCAGAAATTGTTTTTGATTTAGATCGTCAACGTATGAATGCAGAAGGCATGAATACCTATCAGGTGGCTATGGGATTAAGAACAGCTGTATTTGGTAAAGAAGTATCTCGTTTCAGAGATGCCAATGAAGATTATCCAATTACGTTGCGCTTAGCAAAAGAGCAACGCGATAATATTGATGCGGTGCGCAATATGCCGATTACGTTTAGAGATATGGCTACTGGTATAGTAAGAACAATTCCTATTAGTTCCTTTGCTACCATCGACTATGCTACTACCTATGGCGGCATCAAACGTAAAAATCAGAAACGAATTATTTCTTTGTCCTCCAATGTGCTTACCGGCTTCAATGAAAATGAAGTTGTAGCATCGGTAACAGAAGCGATTAAAGATTTTAATGCCCCAAGTGGTGTGCAATTGAAAATGGGCGGTCAGCAAGAAGAACAAGCAGAAACGATGGGCTTCTTGGGTAATGCCATGTTTATTGCTGTGGCATTAATCTTTTTAATTTTAGTGATGCAGTTCAACTCCTTTAGTAGAACCATTATTATTATGACAGAAATTATTTTCAGTGTCTTTGGGGTAATGTTGGGCTGTGGTTTATTTAAAACAGATATTTCTATAGTTATGAGTGGTATTGGCATTGTAGCCTTAGCAGGTATAGTGGTGCGTAATGGCATCTTACTTGTTGAGTTTATGGATAGTAAATTACACGAAGGCATGGAGCCTAGAGCAGCTATATTAGAAGCAGGAAGAACCCGTATGACACCGGTATTACTTACCGCAACGGCAGCTATTTTAGGTTTAATTCCATTGGCTGTAGGTATGAATATAGATTTTGCAACTTTATTAAGCGAATGGAATCCACATATTTATTTTGGTGGCGATAGCGTTGCTTTCTGGGGTCCTTTAGCATGGACTATGATTTATGGTTTGTCTTTTGCTACGTTCCTAACCTTGATTTTAGTACCAGTAATGTGTTTATTGAGTTTCCAATTGAAAGATTGGATCAAAGCTAAAAAGGCACAATGGGCAAATTTTGTAAAGTAGTATAATTCAAAATTTAATAACGTGCATAGGGAAAGCTATGTACGTTTTTTTTATGCCAAAGCCAATTGTGCCCAAGCGCCAAGCGAATAGCTTGAAAATCAGTTTAAAATTGTATTTTTACCCTTGAAAAATTACTAATTCTATGAATTCGAAAACAAGACCAATACGAGTTTTAGTAGCTAAAGTTGGATTAGATGGGCACGATCGTGGAGCAAAAGTAATTGCTGCTGCTTTGCGTGATGCTGGTATGGAAGTTATTTATACGGGTTTGCGTCAAACTCCGGAGATGGTTGTTAATGCTGCCTTGCAAGAAGATGTGGATGCTATAGGTGTCAGTATTTTAAGTGGCGCACACATGACCGTGTTTCCGAAAATTGTAGAAGAGATGAAAGCTAAGAACTTAAGCAATGTGCTCTTGACAGGGGGTGGCATCATCCCAGATGCTGATATGAATACACTAGCTGCTATGGGTGTTGGTCAGCTTTTTGCACCAGGCACGAGCACCGCAAGTATTGCCAATTATATCCAAGAATGGGTAGCCACACATCGAGCAGATTTATTTTAAAAAACTTTTTATGTATCAAACTATTTTAACACATACCGAACAAGGGATTTGTACGATTACCATTAATCGGCCCGACAAAATGAATGCACTTAATAAAGACGTTATTCAAGAATTGGGTGCGGCATTAGAGGCTGCACGTTTAGATGCAGCAGTTCAAGCCCTTATCCTAACGGGTGCTGGAGAAAAAGCCTTTGTGGCGGGAGCCGACATTACCGAATTTACGGAACTACAAGCTGCAGGTGGTAAGGCCTTAGCGACTGTTGGTGCCGAATTGGTTTTCAATAAAATTGAGCAGTTTCCAAAACCTATTATTGCTGCAGTTAATGGATTTGCCTTAGGCGGAGGTTGCGAATTAGCAATGGCTTGTCATTTTAGAATTGCTAGTGAAAATGCTAAGTTCGGTCAGCCCGAAGTTAATTTAGGATTGATTCCAGGTTATGGAGGTACGCAACGCCTTACTCAACTTATAGGCAAAGGGAAAGCAATGGAATTATTAATGACTGCCGATATGATTACGGCAAGTGAAGCGTTGCAATTGGGTTTGGTCAATCATGTAGTACCCAAAGAGGAATTATTGTCTTTAGCAAACCTTATTTTGACAAAAATTTGTACAAAAGCACCCATTGCTATTCAGCATATTATACATTTAGTAAATCAAGCGGCTATTGGCGCTAAAGATGGCTTACAACAAGAAATTGATCTTTTTGGCGCTTGTTTTGATACCGAAGATAAAAAAGAAGGTATCAGTGCTTTTTTAGAAAAGAGAAAAGCGAGCTTCAAAGGCGCTTAATTTTTTTTGCAAATCCTTTAATAATTACCATAAAAAATGATAACTTGTAGTTTTAAAAATAATTTGCTCATGCAAAGAATAAATAAAAAACTAATAGTTTTATTTAGTTTATTTATAATTAGTAGCTCAGTTGTGCATGCACAAATTGAAGATTATTACTCCGAAGCACCTGGTTTTTCCTTAGGTACCACCATTGGATTGTCAGATTTGTGGGGTGATATTGGAACGGCAAGCCCCTTAGATCATTATATGAATGCGAATTATCGTAAGAATCCTAAAATTATGGGAGGCTTATTGTTTCGTTATACTTTTGTGCCTGCCTTTTCGCTTCGCTTTGGTGTGAACTATGGTAAATTATATGCATCAGATAATTTTAATGAAGATGCAGCCAAAAAAGCTACTAGTTTAGAAGAAGATGCAGCGCAACGTTATTATAGAAACTTAAATGTTCGTACTAATATTTGGGAAGGTAATATCATGTTTGAATTTACTCCTTTTAGAATGAATACGGAAACGAATAGATCGAGAAGACGCATGCAGCCTTATGTTACTGGTGGTATTGCCGTGTTCCATTATAATCCACAAGGGCTATATGTAAATAGAGCAACTAGAAGAGAGCAATGGGTTGATTTAATTGATTTGCATACAGAAGGTGTTGGTCTAAGTACAAGTGGGGCAACCAATACCCCTTTGCCAAATTTATGGCAAATGGCCATTCCAATGGGATTGGGTGTACGTTGGGATTTAAACCATAAAGTATCTTTAGGGGTAGAATATATCTACCGAAAAACAATGACGGACTTGCTTGACGATGTAAGCGATAAATATGTGAATCCTCAATTATTTACCGCGAGTTTAAGCCCTGAAAAAGCAGCCATTGCAGCAGATATATACGACAAATCATGGGTGCTTATTCCTAACTACCAACACAATGTGGGTGATTTGAGAGGAAATAGTGCCAATAAGGATGGGTATTCTACCTTTTCTATTACATTCATATACCGTTTGTCTAGCAAATGGGATCAATGGTGGTAAACACATTATAAGCATATAAAGATGAAGGCGACAAGATACTCTTGTCGCTTTTTTTTATAATAGAATCAACTATTTGATGTAAATTGCAAGTAATAAATTGATGACATATGTTTGCCTTTCTTGAAGGAAATTTAGTTTACAAATCACCCTCCATGTTGCACTTGCAGGCAGGTGGCATAGGATATGAAATTCATATTACCTTACAAACCTTTTCCAAAATTCAGCATTTAGATACCTGTCTCCTTTGGATGCATTTGCAAATTCGTGAAGATGCTTGGGTATTGTATGGTTTTGCAGACGAGCAAGAGCGACAAACATTTCGTCAGCTATTGAATATCAACGGAGTAGGAGCTGCAACAGCTCGTATCATCTTGTCATCCCTTACACCAGAAGAATTGGAAAGGGCGGTTGCAACAGAAGATGCTAAGACCTTAGAGCGTGTGAAAGGTATTGGGTCTAAAACGGCACAACGCATTATTTTAGAGTTAAAAGGCAAATTGCAAGTGGACAAAAATTTTGCTACCAATACTGCAAAAATGCACAATACAATTGAGCAAGATGCGTTAATAGCATTAGTGAATTTAGGTATTAATAAAGTGGCCGCTGAAAATGCATTGCATAAAATTGAGAACATTGCATCGCTAACCATAGAAGAGATCATAAAACAAGCGTTAAGATTAATTTAGGAATCAAACATGAAGTGCTTAGTGTTGGAACAAAAAACTAAAAAAAATAATAAAATAAATAAATGGATTGTTGTATCAACAATCCTTTTCCTGCTATATCAAAACCAGTCCGTTTTTGCTGCCGCAAAAGACAGCACCCAAAAAGAGACGACCCCAGCATTAAAATTTAGAATTGAGGATAGCAATGGCGATCCATTAACAGGTAAAAAAACACCCAGTGTTGATTTAAATGACCCTTCCAATTTCTCTAAACAAATAGAATACGATCCCGTTGACGGTAATTATTATTTTACGGAGAAAATAGGCGGGCGCTATTATAGAACACCTACCTATCTCACCCGAGAAGAATATTTGAAATACAAAGCCAAGCAAGATGAGCAAGCCTATTGGAGAAGAAGATTAGATGCTTTAGCGCTTTTTGAAAAGAAACCGCAATTACCTGTTATGTATAAAGATGGGATTTTTGATCGCATTTTCGGGGGTAGTTCTATTTCTGTAAGACCGCAAGGAAATGTAGATGTAAAATTTGGAGGGAATTGGCAGAATATTAAAAATCCTGCGCTTACACAGCGTGCTCAAAAATATGGCATCTTTGATTTTGATATGCAAATGAATGTCAATTTTATTGCAGCTATTGGCGATAAAATGAAATTTAACATTAGCAATAATACCAAAGCAACCTTTGATTTTCAGAATGTTCAAAAATTAGATTATACCGGCAAAGACGATGAGATAATAAAAAAGATAGAAGCCGGCAATATTAGTTTCCCTTTAAAAAGCAATTTGATTAAAGGTGTTCAATCTTTATTTGGATTAAAAACACAGTTGCAATTTGGAAAGCTGTGGGTTACAGGCGTTGTGTCTCAGCAAAAATCTAAAAAGCAAAGTTTAACTATACAAGGGGGCGGACAAGCACAAAATTTTTCTGCTAAAGCGGATGATTATGAAGAAAATAGACACTTTTTATTAGGGCATTATTTTAGAGACCATTACAATTCGTCCTTACAGAGTTTTCCATTAATCAATTCTTTAGTGACCATCAATAAAATTGAAGTTTGGGTTACCAATCGTACAGGAGCTGTAGAAGGGGTGCGCGATATCTTAGCGTTTATGGATTTGGGAGAGCAAAAACCCTACAATGCTAGCTTGACTAATGCTGCAAAACCAGCCTACCCAGATAATAGAGCCAATACTTTGTATGATTTAATAATGCAAACTAGCAATGCTCGTTTACAAAGCAATGCTACGAGTGCCGCGTTATCCTTGGGTTTTCAGCAAGGCTTAGATTTTGAACGCACTACAGCTAGAAAATTAGCTAGCAGTGAGTTTTCTTGTAATACGCAGCTTGGGTATATTTCACTTAATACACAATTAAATCCAGATGATATATTGGCCGTATCGTATCGATACACCTATAATGGACAAGTATTTCAGGTAGGAGAATTTGCAGAAGATCTTCCTCCCGATTCTACCAATACCAAGGTAATGTATATGAAATTGTTGAAAGGAACTTCTGCAAGACCCCGATTGCCGATTTGGAATTTAATGATGAAAAACATTTATGCTTTAGGTGGCTATGGTATTTCAAAAGAAGATTTTAGATTAAATGTTTTATTTCAAGATCCAGGTGGAGGAGAAAAAAGATATTTACCGGAAGGTGTAAAAGCTGGGGTCCCTTTAATTAGTGTTTTGAATTTAGATCGCTTAAATCCTCAAAACGATCCAGCGCCAGATGGAGTATTTGATTTTATAGAAGGGCTTACAATCAATACCCAACAAGGCAAATTAATATTCCCGGTATTAGAACCCTTTGGCGCAGATTTATTGCCTGCCGTTGCTAATGATCCACAATTGCAACGCAAATATTTATATCAGATTTTGTATGATTCTACCAAAACAATAGCTCGTCAATTTCAGCAAAACAATAGATATGTAATGAGGGGCACTTACAAATCTGCTTCTTCATCAGAAATTTTCTTAGGTGGTTTTAATATTCCTCAAGGCTCTGTTTCGGTTACGGCAGGTGGACAGCGATTATTAGAGAATATTGATTTTCAAATGGACTATAGCTTAGGTAGAATTAAAATTACCAATACTGGTATTTTAAGTTCAGGTATTCCCATTAATATTCAATATGAAGACAATGCTACATTCGGTTTTCAGCAACAAAATTTAATGGGTATCCGAATGGATTATTATTTAAATGAAAAATTTAATATTGGCGCTACCGTATTGAAACTTACAGAGCGCCCGTTTACTCAAAAAACGAGTATTGGAGAAGATCCTATTCGTAACTCTGTAGTAGGCGTTGATGTCAATTACCAGTCCGAATCAAAATTCATTACGCGCTTATTAGATAAATTACCTGTTTATGCAACAACAGCTCCATCTTTCTTGTCATTTTCTGCAGAAGGAGCTGGCATATTTCCTGGGTCTTCCAAATTAATCAATACCGGTGCCGATCCGGATGGTGCTGTATATATAGATGATTTTGAAGGAACCCGAAGTAGTTATGATTTGAAATCGCCCATGTTGTCATGGTCTTTAGCCTCTACGCCAGTAAATGCTTTAAATAAATATGGTAACATTTTATTTCCAGAAGCAACAGACAATAATAAACTCAGCTATGGCAAAAACAGAGCTAAGTTTGCTTGGTATTTTTTAGAACCACAATTAGTAGATCCAAGTTATGGCACTAGCACTACGAATGTGAAAAAAGATATCAATCAACATTATATTCGCTTAGTGCAATTACAAGATGTATTTCCACAACGCTCTTATACCACCTTGCAAAATGCATTAACTACCTTAGATCTTGGATTTTATCCTAAGCAACGGGGTCCTTATAATTTCGACGATCAGAATATTAATATTGATGGCACTTTAAAAGATCCACAAGCAAGATGGGGTGGCATTATGCGTCCTATTGAATACAGTGATTTTGAAGCGTCTAATGTGGAGTTTATTGAATTTTGGATGTTAGATCCTTTTATCAATAATAACAATCCTTCCTCCAATGGGTCCATGTATATCAATTTAGGAAACGTGTCGGAAGATGTGATGAAAGATTCGAGAAAGTTCTTTGAAAATGGTATTGCCGCACCTAAAAATCCAGCTCAATTAGATCAGAGTATTTGGGGTTATATTCCACGTTTTCAACAACAAATCACCAGAGCTTTTGATAATGACCCCGCTGCTCGTGAAGTACAGGATGTGGGTTATGATGGATTGAATGATGAAGAAGAAAAACAATTTTTTAAAGTTTATTTAGATCGATTAGCAGCTAGTTTTGGAACAAGTTCCAAAGTTTATTTAGATGCTCTTGCCGATCCAGCGGCCGATAATTTTAAACACTTTAGAGATGCTGTTTTTGACCAAAGCAATGTGAGTGTAATATCTCGCTACAAATATTATAATAATCCTCAAGGCAATTCACCTATTCCAGCTGCAAATGCAGCGGTGTCCAATGCCGCAACCACATTGCCCGAAACAGAAGATATCAATCGTGATAATGCACTTAGCGAATCAGAAGATTATTTTCAATATCGTATTGATGTGCAACCCAACATGCAAGTGGGTACCAACTTTATTGTAAGTAAACAAGTAAGCAATGTGAAATTGCCCAATGGCAATACAGAGCCTGAAACTTGGTATCAATTTAAAATTCCAATTCGAGAGTATCAACAAAAAATCGGTAACATAGCTGATTTTAGATCTATTCGTTTTATGCGTTTATATTTAAATGGATTTGAAGATAGTGTTATACTTCGTTTAGCTAAAATAGAATTAGGAAGAAACCAATGGCGTCAATATCAATTCTCTTTACAATCGCCTGGAGAGAATATTCCAGAAGCTGATAAAAAAACAACGGAGTTTGCTATTACCTCTGTAAGTTTAGAAGAAAACGGACAACGTGCCCCTGTTAACTATGTAATGCCTCCTGGAATTATTCGTCAACAAAGCGCTGTTTCCAATGGTCAGAATATTCAATTAAATGAGCAGTCGTTATCCTTACAAGTGTGTGGTTTGAAAGATGGAGATGCAAGGGCAGTATATAAAGAAGTAGGTATAGATTTGCGTCAGTTTTCAACCATGAAAATGTTCATTCATGCAGAATCGCGTTTAGGTCAGGTGCCTATCAAAGATGGCGATGTATATGCATGCATTCGAATTGGTAGCGATTTTACAAATAACTATTATGAGTATCAAATTCCGTTGGCCATTACTCCTAACGGTACTGCAGATCCTTTTCAGATTTGGCCAGATAAAAATAAATTAGAATTAATATTAGATCAATTAGTAGCTGCTAAAACGGCGCGTAATAATTCGGGATTGCCGAGCTATATTCCTTATCAAGCGATAGATGCTAAAGGTAATACTATTGTAGTGGTTGGTAATCCAAATGTGGGTGAAGCAAAAACAATCATGTTGGGTATTTTGAATCCTAAGAAAACGACTGCTTCACCAAACGATGATGGGCTTACCAAATGTGTGGAAGTATGGTTTAATGAGATGCGCATGACTGGAATGAATCAGCAACCTGGTTATGCTGCTTCTGGGAAATTGAATATACAATTAGCTGATTTAGGAAGTGTGCGCGCAAGCGGAAGTATGCATACGAGCGGTTATGGCAATATCGATCAAAAATTAAATCAGCGTTTTAGAGATAATTTTTATCAGTATGACGCATCAACTAATTTAAGTTTGGGTAAATTATTGCCAAAGCAATGGGGTGTGCAACTGCCTTTTTATGTGGGCTATTCTTCTACGATAAGTAATCCTATTTACGACCCGTATGATTTAGATGTTAAGTTTGCAGATAAATTAAGTAGAGCTACTTCATCAGAACAACGAGATAGTATTAAAAAAGCAGCTCAAGATTTTTCTAGTATTTTAAGTTTCAATTTTACGAATGTTAAAATAATGGGTAATCAAGAAAAGCAAAGAAAATTCATTTCGCCATTGAGTGTTAAGAACTTTGATTTTTCGTATTCTTACAATAAACAATTCAAAAGAAATTCGCTCATCGAACATGATGAAATTACCCAGCAAAAATTAGGTATTGGATACACCTACAGTATTAAATCAAAACCTTTAGAGCCGTTTAAAAAATTAATAAAATCAAGATCAAAATGGTGGGCGCTCATTAGAGATATAAATTTAAATTTAGTTCCGTCCTCCTTATCTTTCAGAACAGATTTAAATAGAGTATTTAATGAAACACAGATGAGAACAATAGGTGATGCAAGCTATCCGTTGGCTCCTACGTATTTCAAAAACTTTATTTGGAATAGAACATATGCAATCCGTTGGCAATTAACTAACTCACTTTCTTTTGATTTAAATGCTACTAATAATTCTCGAATTGATGAACCTTATGGTAGAATAGACACTAAAGAAAAACAAGATTCGCTCATACAATTGTTGCAAACGGGCGGTCGTAATACCTTATACACACAAAATGCTAATGCAAGTTATAATGTGCCTCTTAATAAATTTCCGCTTACCGATTGGACAAGTTTGCGATTGACCTATGGTACAACGTACAACTGGACAGCGGCTTCTAAAATTGCAGCTAGTTTGGGTAATGCTATAGCAAACACGCAGAATATTCAAATAAACGGAGAGCTGAATTTTACACAGCTCTATAATAAATCTAGATGGATGCGTATGCTTTCACAGCCTTTACGAACTGACGCAAGTACAAAGCTCCCAAATTCGGTGAAAAATCTGATCAGTAAAAATAATCCTTTTGATTTAATGGATGCTAATCCTACGGAGGATAAAAAGAATGGAGCAAAAGGAACGAAAGACAATGTAGAAAATACTGCTAAGGATAATAACACCAATTCAAAAGAAGATCAAAAAACTAAATTGCAAATAGCAGAAGAAAATAAAAAATTGCTGGAGCAACAAAAAAATAAAATCATTATTAATGGTGTTGAATTGACGCCACTACAAATAGCGAAGTATAGTAATAAGCAATTAGATTCTTTAAAATCTATTATGCATAAGCAACAACTAGATTTGGCGAAAGCAGAAAAGAAAAAAATAAAATTAGAAAAAAAATTAGCACGCTTACAAAAACGACAAACCCAAACAAGTATTACAGGTATTCGTAGATTTTTAGGCAAGCTACTAACAATGGTAAAACGTTCTACATTTAATTATACAGAAACTGGCGGAACCATATTGCCTGGATTTAGAGATAGCGCTGTAGTACTAGGTCTTAATCCGCAATCCATGCAGCCTGGCTTAAATTATGTTTTTGGTGGACAGCCAACCAATAGCTGGTTTGAACAACAAGCTACATTAGGTAGATTAAGCAAAGACACCTTGTTTAATGGACAGCTTAAGCAAACCTTTTCTCAAAATTTATCTATAACAGGAACATTAGAACCTATTGCTGATTTAAGGGTTGATTTGTCATTAACTAAAACGTTTTCAAAATCGCATAGCGAGTTGTTTAAAGACGTAAATAATGATGGGGTATTTGATCATAATAATCCATACGAAACAGGATCTTTCTCGATGAGTTACATAGGCGTTAAAACAATGTTTAAAGCAGGCGGTGCCAATTCCGAATTGTTCCAAACATTTATTGGCAACACTACTATGGTCTCCAATCGTTTAGGGGCAAATAATCCTTATATTGCCGGTTTGCCCGATCCTACCAATCCGACTTATAGTAAAGGCTATACTAAGTTTTCGCAGTCCGTTTTAATACCGTCTTTCATAGCAGCCTATAGCGGCAAAGCAGCAAAAGATATTCCATTAATGAATAATGAAGTAGATCAGATCAAAGCCAATCCATTTAAGTACTTTATACCCTTACCCAATTGGAAGCTTTCTTATACGGGCTTGGCAAAACTACCTAAATTGAAAGAAATCTTTACCAATGTGGTGGTCAATCATGCTTATACCGGTACACTCTCCATGAATGGTTTTGTATCTTCTTTATTTTACAGAGATGCCTTATCTATTGGTTTCCCTTCCTTTATAGATTCTAACTCTCACAATTTAGTACCTTTTTATCAGGTGCCAAATATTACTATCAATGAGCAATTCAATCCTTTATTGGGAGTAGATGTAGCCTTGAAAAATAAAATGACCTTTCACATAGAGTTTAAAAAATCTAGAACCTCAAGTTTAAGTCTGATCGATTATCAAGTAAGTGAAGTGAAAAGTGCAGAGTTTGTTTTTGGTGCCGGCTGGCGTGTAAAAGGGGTAGTCTTGCCATTTAAAATCGCAGGCGTTAAAAAACTTAAAAATGATTTGAATTTAAAATTAGATATTGGTTTGCGCGACGATAAAACAACGAATACCTTTATTGCACAAAATTTATCGGTAATAAGTAGAGGTCAACAAGTAATTTCGATTTCGCCTTCTGCAGATTATATAGTAAGTGATAAAATTACCCTTCGCTTCTTCTACGACAGAAGACAAACGATTCCGTATGTATCTAATTCATTCCCAATGACAACCACAACGGGCGGTGTAACCTTACGCTTTATTTTTGCTAATTAATTCAACAAAGCGCCTTTATGAGCTGTTTTAGTTCAAATCGTGATAAAAATCAATTTACCAATAGCAAATACTAACTTATATTTGTATTAATAAATAACACTATGACACAAGTATCCTTCGAAGCATCTTTCCAAAAGAAAATAGATGAAGAAATTATGATCGAGCCTCAGGATTATATGCCTGATGAGTATAGAAAAACATTGATTCGTCAAATTTCACAGCATGCACACAGCGAAATTGTGGGCATGTTGCCAGAAGCCAACTGGATTACCCGTGCTCCATCCTTGAGAAGAAAAGCCGTATTGTTGGCTAAAGTGCAAGACGAAGGTGGACATGGATTGTATTTGTATAGCGCTGCCGAAACATTGGGCATCACGCGCGATCAAATGTTGCATCAACTACATACGGGTGCGGCTAAATATTCATCCATCTTTAATTACCCTACCATCACTTGGGCTGATATGGGTGCTATTGGTTGGTTGGTAGATGGTGCGGCTATTATGAATCAAGTGCCTTTGTGCAGAACCTCTTATGGCCCTTATGCACGTGCTATGGTACGCGTATGCAAAGAAGAAAGTTTTCATCAACGTCAAGGATATGAAATTATGCTATCCCTTGCTAAGGGTACCCCTGTGCAAAAGCAAATGGCACAAGATGCCTTAAATCGTTGGTGGGCTCCAGCACTTATGATGTTTGGTCCGTTGGATGCAGTGAGCCCAAATACGGCTAAAAGTATGGAATGGAGAATTAAACGCTTTACCAACGACGAATTACGTCAGCGTTTTATTGATGTAACCGTAGAGCAGATAAGAATATTAGGATTAGAATTGCCAGATGCCAACATAAAATGGAACGAAGAACGAGGACATTATGATTCTAGCGAATTGAATTGGGACGAGTTTTGGAATGTGGTAAAAGGTAATGGCCCTTGTAATAAAGAACGCCTTGCTACTCGTGTAAAAGCATGGGAAGATGGCGCATGGGTGCGCGAAGCAGCGAGTGCTTATGCAGAAAAAAGAAAAACTAAAAAAGCAGCTTAAATTTATTTATATGAGCAACGAAAATAAGGAATGGCCTTTGTGGGAGGTTTTCATTAGAAGTAAAGCAGGTTTAGATCATAAACATGCAGGTAGTTTGCATGCTGCAGATGCGCAAATGGCTATAGAAAATGCACGCGATGTATACACGCGTCGTATGGAGGGTATAAGCATTTGGGTGGTAGAAAGTAAACATATACATGCCTCTAATCCAGAAGAAGCAGCTGCTTTCTTCGACCCGGCTCAAGATAAAATATACAGACATCCCACTTTTTATAATTTGCCTGATGAGCTTAAGCACATGTAGGTTTTAAGATATAGCTATGAGCTCTATAACAACTTTAAAATACACATTACAACTGGCCGATAATGTACTCATTATGGGACAACGTTTGGCGGCATGGTGTGGGAAAGGTCCTGTATTGGAACAAGATATTGCCTTAACAAATATTTCTTTAGATCAGATTGGGCAAGCGCGTTCTTTATATCAATATGCTGCGCTTATCATTAATAATATGCCAGCAGCAGATAAAGCACATTTATTTAATGCTCCTTTATTACAAGAGAAAATTAATAATCAACATACTATTACGGAAGATGATTTAGCATATCTCCGAGATGCATGGGATTTTAGAAATTGCTTATTAGTAGAACAAGAAAATGGCGACTGGGCTTATACCGTAGCACGCTCTTTCTTTTTCGATCGTTTCCAATATTTATTGTACGCAGCCTTGCAAAAAAGTATGGATAGTACCTTAGCAGCAATTGCAGAAAAATCGTTGAAAGAAGTACAATATCATATTAAATGGGCTAGCGAATGGGTTATCCGTTTAGGCGATGGCACTGCTATCAGTAAAGAAAAAATGCAGCAAGCCTTGCAAGCGCGTTGGGAATATACAGGTGAATTGTTTGCTATGAATGCAATAGAACAAGCAGCAATGCAAGCAAACATTGGTGTAGACGTTAGTAGTTTACAACAAGCCTATCAGCAGCAAATTGAAGCTATTGTAAATGAAGCAAGTTTACAAATGCCAACAGCTGCTTGGATGCAAACAGGTGGCAAGAACGGAGTGCATACCGAGCATTTAGGATATATATTAGCCGAAATGCAGTATTTGCAAAGAGCGTATCCAAATATGGAATGGTAGAAACCCATCCTCCTTCCGACTATAAAGTTTTGAACATGTTTTTTAAAAAAACGAATAGTAGTTACATAGCCATTTTACTTCTTGTGATTGGCTATGTTTTTTTTGATTATATCGTTCATTTCAATAGTAGTGTAATAACCCTTGGCGGTGATGGACTTAAAAATTATTACTGTTTTTTAAATCATGCTATGCATGGTTATGGGTTTCATTATACCGGTATGCATTATCCATTTGGAGACCATGTTATCTATACCGACAACGAACCGCTCTTGTCGGTGCCCCTTTCCTTTTTAATACATCATTTTAATCTGGGCATAGGCTTCGTCAATTTTGTTTTTTTTGAAAGCATTGCGCTTTCCTATTTTCTTGCTAGTTATTATTGCTTTCTATTCCTTAACGAATATAAAGTTCCAAAATGGCTCAGTACCATTGCTGCATTATTAATTATATTGCTTTCTCCGCAAATATTACGTACGCAAGCACATTATGGTTTAAGCTTCGCGCATATTATACCAATGTGGCTTTATTTTATTTTGAAGTTTAATAAAACAGGAAAAAAACAATACCTCGTTTATTTAGTACTCTTGAATTTTACGGCTAGCTTTTTACATCTTTATTTTGCGGGTCTTTTATTGCTCATGAGTCTATCTTTTACATTGGTATTTTATTGTTTAGTAAAGGAGAATAAAATTCGAACGCTATTAGCTATTAATGCTATTCCCGTATTCATATTAGGGTTTGTAAAAGTCTTTTTATATTTCACAGATCCCATTTTAGATCGACCCACAAATCCTGGTGGGCATCTAAACTATAAAACTAATTTTATTGATTTCATTGCCGATCCATTTTCAACAATCATAGATTTTTTTCAAGACATAGGCTTTATTGCCAATGTAAATGATGTTACAGAAGGCTTGTGTTATTTAGGCATTATTCCAATTGTTAGTTTGCTGACCTTGGCTTTTTATTATGCTATCCAAATTCTAATTCACAAAAAGTATCCTTCGCTTCGTACTATAGATACTGCATTTTTTTTCAGTGCAGTACTTTTATTACTTTTTGCTATGGGCTTACATTTGACAATTGGTATGGATCGTTTATTTCATTACGCGCCCTTCTTAAAACAATTTAGAAGCTTAGGTAGGTTTAGTTGGTATTTCTATTATGTAGCTACTTTATTGGCAGTAGTAGCTATGAGCAAAGTATACCAATCGCAGTTGCTATCTAAAAAAGTTCGAATTACAATTATTGCACTGGCATGTTGCATTTGGCTAGTAGATGCCAACGGTCGTATATTGTATATGAAACAAAATGCGGCGGCTTATAGAAGTAATTATGAATATTTTCACAGACTCAATCAGGCTTCTTGGGAATCGTTCTTGCAATCAAAAGGGTATTCTAAAAATGATTTTCAGTGTATTGCTGCTGTGCCTTTTATTCATGTAGGATCTGATAAGATATGGAGAGAAGGTGTGGTTACTAATACTTGGATGCTTAGTAAGAATGCGATTATAGGATACGAGTTAGGTTTGCCTATGATGAATGCACTTTTAGCAAGAGCTTCTTGGTCGCAATCATTTGAGCAAGTCAAATTTGATGCGGGTTATTTCGTTGACCATACCTTGTTTAAAAAACTACCATCAAAAAAAAATATTCTAGTATTGCGATTAAAAGAAGAAAATTGTATCACTCCAGATCAACAAGGATTATTAAGTGCTTGTGATAGTTTAGGATTTTTTGATGAAGTATATGTGTATAGTTTATCCGTAGCTCAATATTTTCAGTTACAACAAAAAGTAATCGATTCTTGTATTCGTACTGCCAATCCTAAGCATACAGTTTATTATCTTAATGAATTTGAACAGGGCGCTGGAAATGGAATAAGAGGCAAGGCTTTTGCTTGGCAAGATTATTTAAAAGATACCGTATTGGCTCGCATTTCAGTTGATCAGTTGGATACGACCTCATTAAACGAGTTTTCTATTTGGATTGACTACACGAAAGACAATTTAAAATATCCTTATTTTTCAATTTGTTTTTACAATGCTAATCAAGAACAACTGCAACAGGTAGATGTTAACGCTAAAACTGCAGATGATAGTTG